>WHTL01000336.1 GCA_009377735.1 Acidimicrobiia bacterium | reverse complement strand
GGGCGGTCCGGCCATAGAAGCGCTCGTCGATCGCCCTTACCCGTCGTGTTCGAACCACCCGCAGCAGACCGGCGTCGGCCAGCACATTGACGTGGTGGGCCACGGTGCTCTTGGGACGCTCCAGCGCTTTCGCCAGCTCGGTAACACTGGCCGCCCGTTCATGCAGCAGACCGAGAATCGTAGTCCGCAACGGATTGCTGATGGCACGCACCTGGGCTGGGGTGGTGAGCTTGAGGGTGTCATCCAGGTCGTAGTCCGGGGGAGGTCCGTTGCGTGTCATCAATCAATAGACTAACGTATTCGAATGATCGAAATTTCCGGTTCAATAGTCCAGAGGAGGATCGTATGACGGAAATCTTGCTGTACCACCACATCCAGGGACTCACAGACGGGGTGAAGGCGTTCGCCGACAAGTTACGTAATGCCGGCCACACCGTCCACACCCCCGACGTTCTGGAAGGCGCCACCTTCAACACCCTCGAAGAAGGCATTGCGAACGCAAAGGAGGTCGGATTCAACACCCTCCAGAAGCGCGGCCTCGCCGCTGCCGAAGGTCTCAACGCAGAGATGGTCTACGCGGGATTTTCTTCGGGGGTGATGGAGGCCCAGGAGCTGGCCCAGACACGGCCCGGTGCCCGTGGCGCCCTGTTCCTCCATTCCTGCCTACCCGTCTCGGAGTTCGGCGACGGGTGGCCGGACGGCGTACCCGTTCAGATCCACGCCATGGACGGAGATCCTTTCTTCGTCGACGACGGGGACATCGATGCGGCGAAGGCCCTGGTGGATTCCACCGATGACGCTGAGCTGTTTCTCTACCCGGGCAAGAAGCACCTCTTCTCCGACTCCTCCCTCTCGTCGTATGTCCCCGCTGCGACCAAGCAGCTCACCGAGCGAGTCCTAGCGTTCCTGCAAAGGCTGGGGTAGGGCTCTTCTCGACTACAGGGATTAATGGTCTGGTGGTCGGTGTTCTCATGGGCGATGACGCACAACACAGCACACAAAGATGTGGTATCGAGACTCATTGACGAGGTTATGAATCAAGGTCGGCTTGAGGTCGTGGATGAACTTCACACCCCTGAGATGGCAGCTAAGGCGAGGGCGTGGATCAAACCGTTTCTGGAGTCGTTCAGTGACATCAATATGAGGATCGTCGATCTCGTTGCCGAAGACGACACGGTGGCGGCGCGGTTCTCCTGTTCGGGGACCCACACCGGAGAGTGGTTGGGAAAACCCGCGAGCGGTCTCAGTTTCCACGATGTGGACGAGGTCTACTTCTTCACCTTCGAGGACGGGCTGATCGCCGATGCTTGGGGTATCGAGGACACCGCCAAACGGAAGCACCAGCTCAGCTAGTTCTCCCCCCTACCTCCCGGCCTTCGGCCGGCAGGGACCTCCCCACTCGAAGGACCGGAGGGGGGACAGCATTCCGGGGGGAGAAACAGTTATCCCAATTCGGGGATCACCGATTCGCCGTAGGCGCGGAGGGTCTCCTCCCGGGCATCGTGCATGAGGTACACCCCGAACTGGTCGACGCCGAGATCCCGGAGCTCCGAGAGACGGGCGATGTGGTCGTCGACAGTGCCGAGGACACAGAATCGGTCGATGACCTCGTCGGGCACAAACTCGGTATCGGGGTTGTCAGCGCGACCGTGATGCTCGTAGTCATACCCTTTGCGAGCCTCGATGTAGTCGGTGAGGGCGGTGGGGACGGCACCGCCTCCTCCTCCGTAGCGCTCAACTAGATCAGCCACATGATTGCCAACCATGCCACCAAACCACCGCACCTGATCTCTCTGATGGGTGATGTCGTCCCCGACGTATGCGGGAGCAACCACACAGATGCTCAACGAATCGGGCTCCCGCCCTGCCTCCACAGCGGCGGCACGGACGGCTTTCACCGTCCACTCCAGGATCTGGGGATCGGCGAGCTGGAGGATGAAACCGTCGAAATGGCTCCCCACCGTGGCCAAGGCCTTAGGGCCGTACCCGGCGCCCCAAACCGGCAGATCCCAGCCCCCGCCTTCGGATATCCAGGGAATACGTAGCGGCTTCCCGTTTACCTCCACCGTGTCCCCGGCAACCAAACCCTTTATCACCCGTATCGATTCCACCATCGTCTTGAGCGTCGTCGGCTTCTTCCCGATGTATCTGAGCGCCGAGTCGCCTCGTCCCATCCCGCAGATGGTGCGTCCTCCCGACATCTCGTTGAGTGTGGCAAACAACGAAGCCAGAACCGTCCAGTCCCGGGTGCCAGGATTAGTCACCATGGGGCCTACGATCATCCGCTCGGTGGCCCCCAACATCCGTGAGTAGATGACGAATGGCTCCTGCCACAACACATGGGAGTCGAACGTCCAGCCATAGGAGAAGCCCATCTCCTCACCGAGGCGAGCGAACTCGACCACACTCTCGCCTGGCGGGTCGGTTTGCAGCACTACGCCAAAATCCATCTGGTCCTTCGCCACTCTGAGAGAGACGAGTCTAGGTCCAGACCAACCGCCGTGCGGGTTGGCAGCGTGGACAGCCTTAACATCCTTTCATGAGCGACACCCGTCATGTCCAAAAGGACTACGCGACCGACGACATCGTTGTGCATTGGGACAGCAGCAAGTGCATCCACTCCGCAAACTGTCTAGGAAATCTCCCCAATGTGTTCGATGTACGCAAGCGTCCTTGGATACGGGTCGAGGCTGCCGACGCCGACGCCATCGTGGCAGCCGTCGACACTTGTCCCAGCATGGCGCTCACCTACACCCGTCTCGACGGTGGCACCACGGGACCCAACGCGGTGACAGATGACGAGATGTCAGGTGACACCGACGACGCCACCCCGGTGGTCATCTCTCTGCGACCAGATGGACCCCTCGTCGTTGAGGGGAGGGTTCGCATCGAGCTGGCCCGTGGCGAGGTGATCGACACCACCGAGCGCGTCAAGCTGTGTCGATGTGGCGGCTCATCCAACAAGCCCTACTGCGACGGGACCCACCGCGAGAAGGGATTCCAAGCGGAGGGCTGGTGACGCCACCGAAGGCAGTCCTCTCCGCTCACCAGGTCGTGCCAAGATGGACGCTTGGTAACATCCCCCTCCATGGTCGAGATCAGTGAGGTCGTCACCGTCGATGCGGTATTGGTCGAGGCCTTCGAACGACTGATTCCCCAACTTTCGACTACGAGCGCTCCTCCGGCCAGGGGCGATCTCGAGAAGTTGGTGGCGTCGGACGCAACGGTCCTGTTCATTGCGTCTGACGATCAGGAGACTGTCGGTGCCCTTACCTTGGTGCTAATGCGAATCCCCACCGGGATCAGAGCCCGCATCGAAGATGTTGTGGTGGATCAGGCGGCCCAGGGTCAGGGAATCGGTCGTCGTCTCTCTGAGGCAGCGATAGCGCGGGCGCTTGCCGTGGGTGCCACGACGGTGGATCTCACGTCTCGACCAAATCGAGCGGCGGCTAATCGCCTATACGAGAAGTTGGGGTTCCAACGCCGAGACACCCATGTCTTTCGGTTGCGCCTCCCACCGGTCGAGGACATCGACGGCGTCAAATCCGACGTGTGAGGGATACCCCCATCCACACGGGCCGTCGGTTTCTGTAGGTTGGTTCCCGCGGAGGGGTGCCACAGTGGTCTATTGGGACCGACTGAAAATCGGTTGAGCGCTCCTAAACCCAGTGGCTCCGTGGGTTCGAATCCCATCCCCTCCGCGACCCCCAGAACAAAGACCTGAAAGGTCGCCCGCAGCTCACGCTCCTAAACCCAGGTGTGGCTGCCAGCTCCTCAAGCGATTTTCGTCGTGGACGTCTCGCTCCCTATCAACATATCAGATCCGCGGCCCCTATTCACAGAAAGTCCCGTAATGATCGATCTCAACCTCGCCTGTCACCACCACTCCCTGGCAGTTTCCGGTGCGGTAGCGGTAGCGGAGGGTGCCACTCGTCGCGTGGCTAGATCCCCGCCCCCTCCCCTTTCGCTGCGCTCGGGACCTCCCCCGGAGGGGGAGGAGACACTCTCCAAAAGATATCGGCACGTCTTGGCCACGCTCTCGACCACGGACTCGGGGATATCCTGGTCTTCACACAGATGCCGTCGGATCGCGGCATAGGGGTAGCACGGAGGTACGATCTCATGACCACCAAATTGGCAACCACACCGAGGGTCCACTCCTCGGAGTCCGGCAAGGCATCGTCCATCCTGCGGTGGGCGCCCCTTCTCGCCCTGGTGT
>WHTL01000171.1 GCA_009377735.1 Acidimicrobiia bacterium | reverse complement strand
TACGCATAAACGAGAACGTTGACGTCAACGCAGAGCATCTAGCGGCACCGAATCATCTATCGCTTCCTGTACCGCGCTGTTCGAGCTGAGATCTACTCCAGGAACGAGTCCCCCCGATCCCGATGCTTCCACGGTGAACCGGCGGTGCTTCGTCCGGGTGTCGGGCCTGAGCCCCAACCGGATCACATCCTCGATCACAGCGCTGACTGGGCGCCCCGATCGGGCGGCCCGCTCCTTCAGCGTGCGATACAAGTCGTCATCGATCCTAATGGTGGTCCTCATGCGCGCATCTTAGCATCTGTATAATGCACAAAGATGCTCCCGCGGATCTCCTGTCCATGGTTGAGATTCCTCGGTGAGTATTCTCTGAGCACTCAGTCGATGAAGACCTGAACCAGGGGTGCCGTGTCTATCCAATGGTCAAGGTCGGCGCGGGCCTTGGCGGGGTCGACGTTCCAGCTCTCCACACGTGCCCGGTGGATGATCTCCCCTTTTCGTCCCGACTCACCCACCACGACGCCTCGGGCGGGGAGGTCGGCCTCGATGCCCCGCTTGAGGTGGACCGTCATTTCGGAGTTCGCCCTCAGGTTGGCCACCCAGTCACGACGAAATCCGGGGCGACCGGTGAGGTAGAGCTCGCCGTCGAGGTTGTGCAGGTGGATCTCGATGCGACGAGCCTGACCTGTTTTCCGTCCGGTGGTGGTGATATCAATGATGCCGCCGTTGGAGAGGGCATCCTCGATTGTTTGTGCCATGTCGGTGAGAACGTCCCGTATCGGGTCGGCATTCCAGCACCATCACCCCTGTGACCAGCCCACCGCTCAATCTTGACGGGCTGTCCTCTCGAAGCTGATATGCAAGGGTCTCTCCACCGGCAACCCGGACGCTGCTTCCGCATGCTCGGCGGCCCAGGTCTCCACCCATCGCTCGTCCTCGAGGCTACCGTTCGTGACCCAGCCTTCGTCAGTCAGCGATTCCCAGAGAAGCTCCCTGAATGTGGCGAGGTCGATGTCCAGGTCGCGAACGGTGAAGCTGGTGGTAGCGCGATGACTCGAGAGTCCACACATCGAGCGTTCACAACCGCAGTCGGGACAATCACAGGTGTCCAGCGGGAAACGTACCAACTCGCCCGCCACGGTCCATGAGAAGTCGTCGCCATCGGCTGGTGCATTCGTTGCCACAAAGAGTTTCATGGGGTTCCTTTCTCGACTCTTTGGGGCGAGCATACGGACCCAGTGTGACGGAATCTCCGGTGTCGCGGTGCTCTCGCCGTTGCCCATGTGTGAGCGATGGTGCGCTCATCACACCAGCACCCCGTCTCGGGGTTGTTCGGCCACCTGGCGGTGGCTTCCCTTCCGCGCTTCATCGCCACCTGCCGGGCGAGGCCCGGTCTTACGGTCGGCTCCACGCTTGACGGCGGCCCCGACTGGGCCGACGGCGCTATCACCCGAAGGTGACTCGTAGCGCGCGAGGTTGATTGCGGCGTTGTCGTCCCACTGATGGTGGACACCGCACCCGTCGCAGATCCAGTGCTCGGCCCAGTCGATGTCCTGCAAGTTGTGGCATTTGTGGCAGGTCTTCGACGACGGGAACCAGCGGTCGGCTACGACCAGTGTTGATCCGTACCATCCGGTCTTGTAGGTCAGCTGGCGGCGGGGTTCGCCTAGGGCCGAGTCCGCTAGCCCACGCCTGCGGGCGCGTGCGCCCGTCAGTCCCTTCTGTCGGAGCATCCCCGCCGCATCCAGCCCCTCAACCACGATTTCGCCGTGGGTTTTGGCTAGTCTGGTGGTGAGCTTGTGGATGTGGTGGGCACGGATGTCCGCCACCCGGCGCCCCAGCCGAGTGATCTTCTTCTGTGTCTCCCGATACCGGGCCGAGCCCTTGGCGCGGCGGGACCGCTCCCGACACAGATGCCGCAGTTCCTTCAACGCCGCCTCCAGGGGACGCGGGTTCGGCACCCGCTCCAATACTTGGCCGTGACTGTTGGCGACGGTTGCGAGGACGCGCACTCCGACATCGACACCGACCCGAGCCTCCGGTGCACTGGGCCGGGGTTGCTGGGGGCGCTGGATTAGGACCCGGAACGCCACCACCAGCCGGGTGCCCTTCCGGGACACCGTGGCCGCCAGAATCCTCGCCCGGCCCTTCGACACCAGCCGTTCCAGACGCCGGGTGTTCTCATGAGTGCGAACCCGCCCGATTCTCGGTAGCACCACGTGCCGTCGGTCGGGCTCGACCCGGATCGCTCCGGTGGTGAAGGTGACCCGGTCCCGGTCGCGGCCCTTCCTCGCGAACCTCGGGAACCCGACCCTCGTCCCGGTACGGGTGCCCGCCCGGGAGGTCTGCCAGTTCCAATACCCATCAACCGCGCCCTTGATCCCGTCGGCGAACGCCTCCTTGCTGATCTCCGGCCACCACACCTCACCGGTCTCAGCGTCGACGCACTCGGTGTCCTTGACCCGGTTCCACCGCTTCCGCAGCCCCGCCAGGGACGGCTTCTCGGTCTCCTTACCGGTCTCGTGGTAACGCCGCAGGTCGGCCTTCAACGTGGCGACAGCCCAGTTGCGGGCCTTCCGGCGGCCACCGAACTGGCGACTCACACAAGCGGTCTGCTCAGGCGTGGGGTCCAACGCAAAGCAGAACGCCTGCGCCGTCCAGCCGTCCGGGACCTCGAACCTAGCCATACACGGGGTCCTCGACGCAGCGTGGACAGTCGCCCTCATTACACAGATCGCACAGACCGCCGGACTCGATAGTGAAAACAAACTCCGTCTTACAGCACAAGCACCAACTCATTGCATCCGTCTCAGTGGTGGTCTCAATCATTTGCTCTCATCATCGTCGACGGGTGTGACAGAACTCGGGCCGATATCGCGCTGGGCGCAGCCCACGGCCTTCAAGGCTCGGTTCCGTGCGACCTGCGTCCATAGAGACAGGCGCAGAACGAGGTGAGCACCTCCACCATGTCGCGCACCAGATCGTCGTCGACCTAACCGTCATCGAGCATCACCAGACGCCTGCCGTGCGCGGCGAGCGCGGACTCGACCAGTTCGGTGTTCATCCGGCCCAGCCGGTCACGGTCCTCGACCACCACGGCAGTCACCTTCGGATCTGCCAGCAGCCTCCGGACCTTGGTGCGGGAACCGTTCATCCCCGACCCGACCTCCGACTCCACCCGGACCACCTGCCCACCCGCAATGGCAGCCCACGCCGTCAACCGCGCCACCTGCCGATCCAAGTCGTCACGCCGGTCATGAGACGACACCCGCGCGTAGAGACCAAATGCGTTCGTCGTTGGCTGTGGGGGCGCATCCGGGGAGACCAATATCGAACGCGAGTTCACCCGCACCGCTGGCACCGGCAGCGTCCCGATGCGGAACCAGCGATACGCAGTCTGAGGGTGAATGCCCTGCACTCGCCCCCTCGGAAACCGGTCCGGGACTCTCCCCTCCGGAGCGTGTTCGCCCTCGCCCCAACCCGGATTACCCTCGGGGAAATGAGCGGATTGCGTGTGCGCTGGTTGGGCCGATTGCCGTATGAGGAAGCCTGGGATCTGCAGCGGGGCTTTCACGAGGGCCGGGTCCAAGGACGAACTCCCGACGACTACCTCCTCATGGTGGAGCACCCCCCTGTCTACACCTTGGGTCGCAACGGGGACGGCTCCAACCTGTTGGTGACCGAGGAGATGCTCACGGCGAAGGGTGCCGAGTACCACCACGTGGACCGTGGTGGCGACATTACCTTCCACGGACCGGGGCAACTCACCGGATACCCCATCGTCCAGCTCGACGACCCCAAACGCATCGTCCCCTACGTCCGAACACTAGAGAAAGCACTGATCGAGGCGCTCCGGGCCTTCGACATCGACGCCTGGACCGAGGGCGGTCTCACCGGTGTATGGACCGAGAAGGGCAAGGTGGCCGCCATCGGTGTCAGAGTGTCCCGACAGGTGACGATGCACGGCTTCGGTCTCAACGTGAACACCGACCTCTCCTGGTTCGAGGCGATGAACCCCTGCGGTATCACCGACAGGACCGTGACCTCCATCTCGGAGCTGGTGGGTCGCGAGGTCAAGCTCCAAGAGGCCGTCGAGGCGGTGACACCCGCCTTCACCAAGGTGTTCGGTTACGACGACGTCGAGACTCAGCTCGCGGCATTCACCCGTCGTCAGGCCAAGATCGACCCGTCACACGAGGTGGACCGCCTCCTCGCCGACGGCACCTTCAGCGCCGAGAAGCGCAACGCCGAGCCGGTTCTCGTCAACGGTCGGCTCCCAGGTGAACCGGCACGCCCCTCATGGATGAAGGTCTCGGCCAAGATGGACGACGACTACCTCGAGCTGAAGAAGATGATGCGGGGCCTCGACCTCCATACCGTTTGTGAGGAGGCCAACTGCCCCAACATCTACGAGTGCTGGGGGATGGGTACCGCCACCCTCATGATCCTCGGAGACACCTGCACCAGGGCGTGCTCGTTCTGCAATGTGAACACCGGAAAACCCACCGAGTTCGACGTGATGGAGCCGTTCCGGGCCGCCGATGCGATCGCCACCATGAACCTCTCCCATGCCGTGATCACTTCGGTGAACCGCGACGACCTCTCCGACGGCGGGTCCGGTATCTTCGCCCAGACCATCACCGAGAGCCGACGAAGCTCTCCCGGTACCGACATCGAGGTCCTCATTCCCGACTTCCAGGGCGACCGACCCTCCCTGGAAACCTTGATGGCTGCCCGCCCCGATGTCCTCAACCACAACACCGAGACGGTTCTCCGCCTCCAGCGCGACATCCGTACCCGCTCCAGCTACGGGAGGTCACTGGCACTCCTGTGGCGGGCGAAGCAGCTCAGCCGGGACGGCCTCACCAAATCGGGTCTCATCGTCGGTATGGGCGAGACCCGTGAGGAGGTGCTCGGCGCCCTCGCCGACCTCCGGGCGGTTGGCGTCGACATCATCACCATCGGCCAGTATCTGCGACCGACGGCGCGTCATCGTCCCATCCACCGCTACGTCGACCCCACCGAGTTCGACGAGTACCGCGAGTTTGGGGAGGGGTTGGGCATTCCCCATGTGGAGTCGGGCCCATTGGTGCGTTCCAGTTACCACGCCAAAGACTCCACCGACGCCATCAAGCAACCGGCCATGACCGAGGAGGGGGCCACTCCACCCGAGCCTGCGGGTATCACCGTCAGCATCGGTTCCACCCGGAGATAACAGCGACCCACGGAGCGTCTTACTGCGGCCACAGAGGATGCGCCTGCGTCCCGAGGGTTACTGTTGTTCGGAATACCGCTCGTTGCCCCGTGGTTGACAAGCCTGTCGAAGGGACTGGTTGACCGAATCGAGGGGACTGCCCGCGCGTTGGGGTAAACCTTTCTGGGGTCTGGTTCGAGTAAGGGGTGTGATTTCATTGGCAGGAGCCGCAGGCGAACGGTCACCGACCGACTTTGACGATTTCTATCGGGTGACCTTTCCCCGCATGGTCGACATCGCCCGCGGGTTGTCGGGGAGTCGGCTGGCAGCGGAGGATCTCGCCCAGGATGCGCTCGTCGCCGCCTACCGTCAGTGGCCGAAGGTGGGTGGCCTCGACAACCCCGGAGCCTGGGTGCGTCGGGTGGTCATCAACAAGTCGGTATCGCGCTATCGACGCCACCTCGCCGAGGCCAAGGCCCTGGTGAGGCTGAGACCGATCCGGGGTGCGTCACCGGAACCGCTCCCCGATGATGCCGAGGAGTTCTGGCGGGCCGTGCGGCAACTTTCCCGCCGTCAGGCCCAGGCCATCACCCTCCACTATCTCGAGGATCTCCCCTTGGGCGAGATCGCCGAGATCATGGAGATTTCCCCCAACACGGTCAAGGTCCACCTACACCGGGGTCGGACCACACTGGCCGAACTCCTCGAGGAGGCGAGATGAACATTGACGATCGGGGGCGTCGCGCCGCCAACGCCATGCGAAACGCCCGAAGAGAGACCGAGTTCTCGGCCAAGTCCCCCTCGCAACTGAGTGGGCCCTCGCTCTGGCCCATGCTCGCCACCGCGGTGGTTGCCGTCGCCGCCCTGATCGGTCTCGCCCAACTCATTGGAACCGATCCCGATACCGTCACCGGGACCAGTACCACACCCGTGGAGACAACCGTTCCCGCGTCTTCGACGGTGCCGGCGACGACACTTCCCCCTTCGACCACGGCACCTCCCACCACCGAGACACCGACGACTACGACGCCCCCAACGACCGCGCCCACCACCACCGTGCCCGTGACGGTCCCAAACCGTGCCATCGCCCAAACGGGGGGAAATCTGGTCTGGGTGGACACGAGCACCGGCGAGACCGAGATAATCCATGAGGCGATGTTCGAGGCGGCCGCGGCGGTTCGGATGTCGATGAGCCCCGACGGATCCCGTGTCTACTACCAATTGAGCACCGAGGACAACTGGTTCTCCTGTGAATCGGTCCAAGGAGAGGTGACCATCATGGATATCGCCTCTGGCGAAACCACCACGGTCACTAGCGGGCTCCCCGCTCTGTCACCCGACGGGCAGCGGCTCGCCTATCTCGGCTCGGAGGGCGACGGTTGCCTGCCCGACCCAACCAACCCCGCCTTCTTCGTCCCCGCCTACGACGTCCTGGTCATCACCGACCGCGACGGCAACGAGCTGGTGCGGGTTCCCGTCGAGAGCGACGTGGGGTCGCCGGAGGAGGCCCTGCAGAACCTGGTGTGGCTGGACGATTCCACCGTGCTGGTCTCCGATGGCAGCGGCACCCACTACCGGGTCCCCACCGACGTGTCCACTGGGATACCGCTCCGGGATCACGAGACCATGGATCTGCCCGCAATGGACCTGTTCGTCGTGATCGATGATCGTGGAATCGGTGCCGAGTTCGATCCTGTGGCCGGATATGGTCCCCTCCAGATCGTCGATCTGGTAACCGGCGACGTCACACCGATAGTGGGCGATCCCCACGGAACCGTGGGGATGTCGTCGGACGGTGCCATTATCATCTCCTCCCACACACCTTCGGCCCAGCTACTCCTCGACGTCGATCTGGCGACCGGTGAGCCCGTTCGAGTTCTCGACGTTGCCGAGTTCATCAACGCCATCGACTGGTAATTGGTGGGAAACTACTCAACTGGTGCGGTGTCGAGAGAAGACGTGCGGAGTTCGTCGCACCCACCTGTCTCGTCGCGTAGCAATTGTGCTACATTCATGGGATGACCAGGACGATCAGTCAACGCGAACTCCGAAACAACAGTGGGGAGATTATGAGAAGTCTCGCTCGGGGCGACGACTTTATAGTCACCCGGAATGGCGTACCCATTGGGGAGCTGCGTCCCCATCGTCGACATTTCGTGAGTTGGGATGCGCTCTTTTCGGCGATGGAAGGTGCCCCAACGATCGATCCCGTTCGCTTCCGCGCCGATCTGGACAGCGTCGTCGACCAGGATATTGAGCCACGGTCGTGACGGTGCCTTCACCGGCCCTCCTTGACACATCGGTGGTCATCGACCTTGAGTCTCTCGACCAGGCCGACTTCACGGGGGAGCAGACGATCAGTAGCATCACCCTGGCTGAGCTGATCTCGGGCCCCCATGCCACTGACGATCCACTGGAACGTGCTGCTCGTCTTGAGCGGTTGCTACGCATCGAGTCCCTCATGAATCCCTTGCCCTTCGATGTCGAAGCAGCTAGGGCTTACGGGAGGGTGTACGCAGCAACCCGCCATGCCAACCGGAAGCCACGTGGCGCGCGGGTTATGGATCTGCTGATCGCCTCCGTTGCGATGGCACACCAGCTTCCCCTGATCACACGAAATCCTGAGGATGTCGCCCATCTGACAGCCATTGGTCTAGCCATTCATGTCGTCTGAGGGACCTCTGGTGAATGGGCCCGGGGCGGGTATACGCCGGTCACGACTCCAACGCATCCGCGATGAGATGTCGGGTCAGGGGGTGGACCGCCTGCTGCTCTCCATCGGCCCCGACATGCCGTATCTGATCGGCTACGAGGCGATGGCAACCGAACGTCTCACCATGTTGGTGGTCGACCACGATTCCGAGCCCGTGCTGGTCATCCCCGAGTTGGAGGCGCCACGGGTCGAACCCGGTTCGGTGGACGTTGCGGCGTGGGGCGAGACCGACGATCCCCTCGCCATGGTGGCCGATCGTTGTGGCAGTGG
>WHTL01000364.1 GCA_009377735.1 Acidimicrobiia bacterium | reverse complement strand
CGGAATCGTCTAAGACCTTCTCCGGTTCGAATGATGGCAATACAACTTGCGTAGCTCCGCATATGGTCGAGCACAACATTCCCGATCAGTCGGCCAAGTGGAGCATCGGTGCGACGTGCAAGTAGCGTGACCTCCGAGACATTCAGAGAACTGGTATGAGGCTCACGCGTTCGAAAGTACGTTGTTGTGACTGGGCACGACCTTAGATGCACCGGTCGTGCCACCTGTATGGAAGATGCGGGCGATAATGTTCGAATCTGCATCCCGTGGGCTTCCAGTTCCGAGTGGTCAATCAAGGTATCAAAGTGAATGCAATCCTCGGGCGTGTCGCGCTCTCCGATGTAGATTACGGGAGCTTCGGAAATGAGCGGGGTGTGAGGGTCGTAGGCGCGTAACAGGGGTCCTGCCATGCTGGCGGTTGCTAACGCCAACCAGCTGGAGGACCCCTGTGGAAACCAACCCTATCCGCGTCTGTGAACTCATCGTCGGTTTGCCTGATGTCAACGTCTTGGGCGTCGAAGACGATGGCTCCGGTCTGCCATTGCGGTTGCATATCGAGTCTCGTGGGCCACGTCCGGTGTGCGGCGAGTGTGGTGCGCAGGCGGAGGTCAAGGACCGTCCGGTGGTGGAGCTTGTGGATCTGGCGGCGTTCGGGAGGCCGGTGCGGACTGTGTTGCGCAAGCATCGATGGCGCTGTCCCGACCCCGAGTGCCCGGTGGGTTCATGGACCGGTGTCGACTCCCGTATCGCTTCTCCGAGGTTGGGGTTGACAGACCGGGCGGGCCGGTGGGTGACCGAACAGGTCGGGAGGTGCGGCCGGACAGTGTCGGAGGTCGCCCGGGAACTGGGATGCGACTGGCACACGGTCAACGACGCGGCGTTGGCTTACGGAGATGCGCTGTTGGAAGCCGACACCGAGAGGATCGGGAAGGTCACGGCGTTGGGGATGGACGAGACGCTGTTCGCTCGGGTGGGACGGTGGCGGCGCCTGTTGTGGTCGACTTCCATCGTCGACGTCACTCGAGGCGTGCTGTTGGATGTGGTTCCCGGTCGGGGCGGCACCGAACCGGCTGCCTGGCTGGCCGCTCAAGGCGACGACTGGCGCTCGCAGGTGGGTGTGGGCGACGCTGGACCTGTCCAGCCCATACCGGGCAGTGTTCGACACCATGCTGCCCGAAGCCACCCAGATCGCTGATCCGTTTCATCTCATCAAGCTGGCGAACTCGAAGCTGGATGAGTGCCGCCGCCGGGTCCAGAACGAGACCCTGGGCCATCGGGGACGGAAGACCGACCCCCTATATCGGGTTCGTCGATTGTTGACGAAAGCGGACGAGCGGCTCGACGAGCGGGGCCGCACCAAGCTCCTCGGGCTGTTGGCTGCGGGCGACCCGAGAGGGAAGGTCAAGGACACTTGGCACGCCAAGGAAGTGATCAGAAGCATCTACGAGATCGACAACCCTGACCTGGCCGACGAGTTCGTCACACGCCTCGCCGGAGACCTTCAAGACCGTACATTCCCGCCTGAAATGCGCTCCCTGGGTCGCACGCTGCGACGGTGGAAGGACCACATCGTTGCCTGGCATCGAGGACGGGCGACGAATGGTCCCACTGAGGCGGTCAACAACCTCATCAAGAGGGTGAAGCGGATCGCCTTCGGGTTTCGTCGGTTTCGGTCCTACCGGATCCGGTCGTTGCTCTACGCCGGACGGCCCAACTGGGACCTACTGGCTACCGTCACACCCCGCTGAAATCCGAAGTGCCGGTTTTGTATGTTCAAATACTCCTTTACGGGTCAAACACAGAGCAGATCCAAATATGGGACTACGGAAATGACGGGAACACCACCTCCAGCAATCTTGTCCCGGGGAGTTCCCGTTTCCTACGACGACTAGGATTACCAGCGGTGCCTGCAGCGATCACCAGCCACCGCCCTCGGTCGCTACTTTCGGTCGCCTAATTGCTCGTGCAGTTGACGAGGGTCCCTAAGTACTGTTACAGTTTCGGCGGCACAGGGGTGCGGACACCCGGTCTGAAGTTGAGCAGGAGAAGAGATGGTGAGGATGAGTCGGACGATCAAGTTGGCGGGGCTGGTCGCCCTTGTGCTTCTGTTGGTAAGTTGTGGTGGTTCTGAGGTGGGGTCTACGTCTTCGTCTGTGGGGGATCAGGACGTGTCTTCGTCTGTGGCAGACCAGGACGACGACGTCATCAAGGTCACCGTTGCACAGGCGATACCTGTCTTCAACTTTCAAGGCTACTTCACGGCAGTGGAAGAGGGGATCTTCGAAGCGGTTGGCCTGGAGGTTGAGACTGTTGAGGTTCCCTCAACAAGTATTCAGCAGGCCCTTATCTCTGGATCCGTCGACTTCGCAAACACTACTACGGTGGGGGTTATCAACGGTCATAGTCTCGGTCTTGACACGATTGCTGTTGCCAAGGTCTGTCAAGGCTTCATTGAAAGCGTCGTTTTCAGCGCTGACGCGATTGAACGTACGGGCGTGAAGCCCACGGATCCTTTGCAGGATCGAATTGAGGCTCTCCGGGGTCTGACCGTTGGAGTGACTGGCTTGAGTTCAGGAACCTCGGTTTCGCTCCAGGTGGTGTTGAATGCTGGGGGTTTGACAAGCTCTGACCTGAAGGAGGTCATCCCAGTCGGCAGCACAGATGCCGAATATGCCGGGCTTAAGGCTGGTGATCTCGACGCCATAGTTGTGTCGAGTCCCGTACCCGAGCAGATAGAGGCTGAGGGCCTTGGCCAAACCATCATCAATATGGCTGCGGGAGATCTGGCCGAGTACGCCAAGGTGCCAGCACTCACTTTGATCACATCGAGAGAATACGCCGATGAAAACCCCGAGGCCGTGACTCGGATGGCTCAGGCGTATCTGCTCGCGGGCGAATTGGCGAGAACCGATCCCGACGCTGTGAAGGCTGCCGTTCGAAATCGAATTGCTCCGGATCTTGATGAGGCACTTTTTGAGACCGCGTTCGAGAACAACTATGCCAGCATCCCGCTACCGGATGACCAATTGTTCACCCAAGACGACTTCGACAAGATGTTTATCGCCACGAATCTCATCCAAGAATTTAACGACTCACCCACCGTGTCAGGCGTCAGCATGGATGACGTGATGGTCAACGATTTTCTTGAGCAAGCCCAGGAGCGGCTCGGTGATTTCTGAGCGCTTCGCTCCAAGAAGGCGCTCCACCGTCAACCCGAGATCTAAGGAGACGCATACGGCTAAGCAAGGAGCGTCAGTTGGTTCACTTTACCGTTCGTCTTGAAAGGAGACCGCTATGCTAGACACAGTCGTCCGAGGAGGCGTGGTGGTTACGCCGACCGGGACGGGTCGATTTGACGTAGCCATCCAAGATGGTCGAATTGCCGCGGTTGGCGCTCCCGGAACATTTACACAGGATGTGGCGAATATCGTGGAGGCTGACGGAGCCCTAGTGATCCCTGGTGGTATCGATCCGCACGTTCATACCAACTGGCCGATACCGGCCAAGGACGGCACGGTCACTCACAGTGCGTCGCCTCAACACATCGGGCGGGCCGCTCTCTTCGGCGGCACGACCACCCTGGTCGACTTTGCGGTGGCGGATTGCACCCCGGAGACCGAGATCGCGGACGCCATAGAGGCGAAGCAAAAGGAGTGGGCGGATGCCGAGACTGACTACTCATTCCACGTCTTG
>WHTL01000447.1 GCA_009377735.1 Acidimicrobiia bacterium | reverse complement strand
CGTCCGTTCGGGGGAGTCACGAGACCGAGAGCCAAGTCGGCCAAGGCGTGCCCAGCGGCAGTGCGGCTGTTGAGATTACGGTTGAGTCTGCGCAGCGGCCACCCCAGCACGGGGGTGCCCAGCAGTGACCAGGCCATCCGCAAGGGGAACGACAGGTCCTAGGCCAATCCTGTCCCGAATACCTGGCCTGGGTCGTAGGCGACCAGGTGAGTCGCCAAGTCCCGACGTCGGGGTGCTCGGACAACGATCATGCGGTGAGTACGGTGCACAGCCTGGACGCGGTGTAGGCGTGCTCCCCCGCCTTGGGCACCCGGGTGTCGCGATCGGGGTGCGCCAGCAGCTCCGCGTCGGCGTGCCGTGGCGGCGCCAACACGGCGTTGTTGGCGGGGTCGTGTGTGCCGCTCGTGGTCAGCACGACGATCGCCTGGTCTGCCAGGGCGGTCAGCAGCAGGCGCAACAACAGGTAGTGCGCAAGGTGATTGACGGCGAAGGTCGTCTCGAAGCCGTCGACGGTACGACCGGTGACGTCGGGAAGGACCATGCCGGCGTTGAGCACCAAGGCGTCGACGGGAGTGTCGCCAGCCGTTGGCGGACCCTTCAGGAAATGGTCGAAGAACCTCTTCTGGAGGTCCCGACCGTATGCCGAGTAGAAGTGGGTCCAGTGCGTGTCGCCATGAGCTTCGAGCCATTTGTTCTCCGAGTCGGCGTGGACGAAACCGTTGAAATTTCCCCGGGGGTGGATGCCCTGGCCGCCCCAGTTGGCGGCCGACAGGAACGGGACGGTGATCCGATCGAGGTCGATGGTCCGGTCCTGGTGCCACTGGTCACAGAGGGGATGGGCCTTGATGTCGGGAAAAGACTCGATCCGATTATCGGCCAACTCCTCCTCGGTCATGGTGACCGGTCCGGGAGTCGACCCGCACCACAACGTAGCCATCGGGGACCCACCGCTCGGGGTCGGTCACCTCCCAGGCCTGAAACCGGCCCGAAGAACCCTCCAGCACCGAAGGATCCTTCGCCAAAAGCTTGTCCCATTGCATCTGATAGATAGGCCCATTGAACGCCAAACCCTTGGCATACACCCCATGAGAGAGAATCACCGGATAGTGACCGTCCTCGACCGGGCGGAACACATCGGCCCGGAGGACAGCACCATCGCCCATCGGCACCGGAACCTGATAGTCGACCAGCATTCCCTCTACCTCGTGGCTGAAGGTGAGGTCGTCGCCGTGATGACTCATCTATCTACCCTCTCTGCCGACTGTCCGCAGTGGAAGCATGACGACACCGGCCAATGACATTGTGCAGCATACATCCGGAGCACTCCTCCGCCTCCGGCGAGGATCACTGTTCGAATGGCGGGAGGAGGTTGTCCATCTCAAAGAGATAGCCCTGATGCTCCTTTCCCGTCGGATCCATGGGCGGTTGAGGACATCGGTGAGTGTCGTCAGCACGTCCAATTGCTCATGGTTCCGAGGTGGGCAAGGCTCATCTCTCGGAGATGCACGAGCGCAGACGGCCACGTAAACGCGATGGACCCGCCAGAGGCCCGCTACTGCCAGGGCCCCCGCAGGGCTGTCCCTCTTAGTCAGGCGACGTCGAGGAACCGACGGATTGCCTCGCGGATGATCTCGCTCGTGGTGGTGTGGTCGGCTTCGGCTCGGGCCTCGATCGCCGCCCTCAGCTCCGGGTCGATACGAACCGGCACTACGT
>WHTL01000063.1 GCA_009377735.1 Acidimicrobiia bacterium | reverse complement strand
GAGCGTTCCTAGATGCCCTCGTCGGTCATTATCATCAACGCATTCAGTACCCGAACTTTCCCGGATAGACCCCGAATTGGACACGAGTCACCTAGACGACGACGAACCGCCGAGTATCGACGGCGGCGTCACGGGCGTCCACGTCGAGAACCTGCAAGATCTCCCCGTCGACATGGCCGGGTGGTCGCATCTTGTGAGAGCGGTACTAGCCGCCGAAGGCTACCCGGCCACCACCCAGGTCACGGTGGTATTCGTCGACGACGACCACATGACAGAGCTCAACCAGGGCCATCTCGGCGGCGCCGGGCCCACCGACGTCATCTCGGTTCCGTTGGAGCGCCTCACACCGGGACACGTTCCGGTGGTGGACGCCGGGGCGCCACCTCTCATGCTGGGCGATATCTTCATCTCGCCAGAGACGGTGGCACGGAAAGCCGCGGACGACGACATCGAAAACGAGATGGCACTGATGGTCGTCCACGCCACCTACCACCTGCTCGGGTGGGATCACGCCGATGACGCGTCGGCGCTGGCGATGGAAGAACGGGAACGCGAGGTGCTCGAGAGTATGGGGAGACGACGTCGATGATCATTGCGTGGGTGCTGGTGGTAGGCGCATTGTTGGTAGCCGCTTGGGTCCGCGCCGCCAGCGCCTCCCTACTTTCGATACCCCGGGCCGATGCCCTCCACGATCAGCGCGAAGGGCGAAGAGGGGCAGGTCGGGTCGCCGGGCTGTTGGCCCACCGCGACGACATACCAGCCGCGGTGGCCCTTACGACGCTCACCCTTCTGGTGGCGGCCGTCTCGGGAGCGACACTCCTCATCTCCGACACCTTTGGGCTTTGGACGGTGCCGGTGGTTGTGATCGTCGCGGTCCTGTCAGCGGAGGTCATTGCCCGTGCCCTGGGACGGAGGCTCGTTCCACATCTCGCCTACTGGTCCGCCCCGGTCCTCGGTGTCGTGGTGGCTGGAGGGAGATGGGCGGCCGAGCAGGTGCCGGACGAGAACAACCGCACCGAGGAGGAGGCACCCGAGGACGAGATCGATGACCAGGAGAGGAGGCTAGTGGATTCGGTCCTGGCATTCTCCGAGACGGTGGTGCGCGAGGTGATGACACCTCGTCCCGACATGATCACCGTAGACCTCGAGGCTACCGCCGCCCAGGTACGCCGGATGGCCACCGAATACGGGATGAGCCGATTCCCGGTGGTCGATGAAGTCGGCGAGGTGGCCGGTCTGGTCCTGGTGAAGGATCTCCTCAGGAGTGGCGATGTACGCTCCATCGCCGCCCTGGTTCGGGAGGCCGACTTCGTCCCGGAATCGAAACGAGCCCGGGAGCTCCTTTCGGAGATGCAGAGCGCCAAGAAACATATGGTGATAGTCGTAGACGAGTTCGGCGCCGTGTGTGGTCTCGTGACCATAGAGGACCTCCTCGAGGAGCTGGTGGGCGAGATAGCCGACGAGACCGACAGCGACATTCCTCTAGTCGAGCAGGTAACCGACAAGCGGTGGGCGGTGGACGCTCGTCTCACCATCTCCGAGCTGGCCGAGGCGACCGACATCGAGGTGTCCGATGAGGAGTGGGATACGGTCGGTGGTCTGGTCTTCGATCTAGCGGAGCGGGTGCCGGAGGAGGGGGAGCGGTTCGAAACGGAACAGCTAGCCCTGACCGTCGTCAGAATGCAGGGTCGTCGGATCACGGAGGTGCTGGTGGACCGAATCGCCGACCGGCAATGAGGTCCGGTTTCGTAGCGGTGGTGGGGCGACCCAACGTTGGTAAGTCCACCCTGGTGAACGCAATGGTGGGTAGGAAGGTGGCGATAACGTCCTCGCGGCCACAGACGACGCGAAGTGCCATCCGTGGGGTGCTCACCGACACCGAAGAGAGGTGGCAGATGGTGCTGGTCGACACGCCCGGCATTCATAAACCCCGGACTGAGTTGGGATCTCGGCTCAACGGCATCGTCTCGGGGACCCTCAAGGAATGTGATGTGGTTCTGATGGTCATCGATGCGACGGCACCGATCGGAAGCGGCGACCAGCTGACCGCCGAGCGGGTCCGGGTGGCGGACCGTCCCACGGTCCTAGTCGTCAACAAGGTCGACGCCTCCGATCCAGGGCGAATCGCCGACCAGCTTGCCGTCTCCTCCGAATGGGATTTCGACTCCTATGTCCCCATCTCGGCTCAGACCGGGGAGGGTGTGCCCATTGTGGTCTCAGAGATCGCTGCCCGGCTCCAGGACGGACCCATGTATTTCCCCGAGGAGATGTGGACAGATCAGCCAGAAGCCATGCTTATCGCGGAGCTGATCCGTGAGAAGTTTCTGGAGCGTCTGCGCGACGAACTTCCCCATTCGTTGGCCATGCGGATCGAGGACCTCGAAACTCGCGACGACGGCCTCTTCACCATCACAGCCGATGTGGTGGTGGAACGAAAGAGCCAAAAGGGGATTGTCATCGGCAAGGGTGCGTCGCTGCTCAAGGTCGCCGGGACCGAGGCCCGAGAAGAGCTCGAAAGGCTGTTTGGTACCAAGGTCCACCTCGATCTGAGGGTGGTGGTCGAAAGGGACTGGCAACGCCGAGCCACAGCCCTGGATCGCCTCGGTTTCGAATGATCGGCATCGGTCTCGACCGGGCTTATCGG
Source organism: Acidimicrobiia bacterium (assembly GCA_009377735.1). Lineage (GTDB taxonomy): Bacteria > Actinomycetota > Acidimicrobiia > Spongiisociales > ZC4RG35 > WHTL01. The sequence goes on along the minus strand of WHTL01000063.1, from coordinate 11,905 downwards.
AGAAATCACCTTGGCGAAAAATTATGGAACGTTCCAAGTCGCATTCGATTAGCCTTCAAAGGAGATGGCTGGTGAAGGATTCACCGGTACGTCAGGTTGAGAGGCCATCCGGAGGAGAAGGAGAAGGAAATGCGTCGAAAGGATCGAGCAGGAGCGAGACGATGGAGGCGGGGGAGAGGATTGCGCCGTTTCGCAATGGGATTTGCACTTGTAGTGATGGTGGCGGCTTGTGGCGGCGACGGTGGTGAGGGAGGCGAGTTGGCCGCACCCGAGGAGGGCAGTGCCGTCGATCTGTCAGTGTGGTCGATGTCGAACGAGGTGGAGCACTGGCGCTCTGATGCACCCGCACAGGTCGCCGAGGACATCACGACCTGGGACGTGACCGTCGAGGCTGTCAACGACTCCTCGGGCTGGGACGACTACAAACGCAAGTACACCTTGGCAGCCGATGCCGGGGACGCCCCCGAAATCGTGGTCTCCGGCCATGAGGATGTCGCCGTCTGGGGTCAGGCCGGGTACGTCATTCCCTTTGGCGAGTGTCGAGATGCGTATCCCGAGTTCGACGACGTCATCGAGGGTCTGTGGGATTCGGCCACCTGGGACGGACAGGTGTGGGGTGTGCCCCAGGACACCGAGGCCCGGCCCATGTACTACAACAAGGAGAAGCTGGCGGAACTGGGATGGAGCCAGGAGGAGATCGACTCGCTTCCCCAGCGCATCCAAGACGGCGAGTTCACCCTCGACGACATGATCGATACCGCCAAGGCCGCGGTCGACCAGGGTGTGGTAGAGCCCGGATATGGGTATTGGCACCGACCCACCGAGGGCGGTGACTTCCTCCAGTACTACGTTGCCTATGGCGGTCGGCTCTACGACGAGGAAGAGGACAAGCTGGTGGTGAACCGTCAGGCGGTGATCGACTGGTACGCCTTCCAGAGACGGGTGGTGGAGGAGGGGATCACTCCCGAGAACTACATTGGCACCGAGTCCGAGGTCTGGCACGACATCGTCTCGGGTGGCCAAGCCCTCTTCTGGAACGGCGGGGTTTGGAACTGGTCCGACTGGGCCACCAACTACGTTGCCGACCAGGGAGGTCAGGAGCATCTGTTCTCCTTCATCGGTTATGCCCTCCAACCGAGCGGAATCGAGGGCGAGGAGGGTGTCACCCTATCCCATCCCCTGATCTACATGCTCTCGTCATCTGATGCCTCCGCTGCCGACAGTCAGGCGCCGGCGTGCGAGGTGCTCGCCAAGACCACAACCGCGGAGATCAACACCCTCCATGCGGTGGAGAGCACCCATCTCGGTATCGTCAATGCCCAGGCCGACTACCCCGACTACGCCAATGACAAGCTCCTGTCGGAGACGTTGTACATGCTCGACTACAACTTCTATCAGCCCAACCACGTTGCCTACGGTCCCTACTTCACCGCCCTCTACGAGAACATGGTGAGCGCCGAGAATGGCGACGCCACCCCCGAGGAGGCGGCCGATCAGGCCATTGCGGTGATGGAGGCCGAGATACCAGATCAGATCTTGATCGAAGAGTGACCGCAGAATCGTCCCCGACGGCGGTGGTGGAGAGACCTCCCTCACCGTCGTCCACTGAGGAGATGGGCCGGGGTACCCGCTCGACGCCGTGGCTCTTCATGAGCCCGACGCTGCTCTTGGTGACGCTGTTCTTTGCCGTCCCCGTGGTGCTCATCTTGGTGCTCTCCTTCACCGACATGAGCACCGCCACCGGACTCCGCAGCTGGAACTTCATCGGTTTGCGCAACTACGAGCAGATCCTCAACCACCCCAACAGCACCGTCGTCGCCTGGGCGACCGTGTTCTACGTGGGGGTAACACTGGCCCTGTTCAATATCGGTCTCGGTCTGGTCATCGCCATCCTCACCACCCACATTCCGCGCCGCGCCGGGTTCCTCTTTCGTGGGGTCTGGCTCCTTCCCCGGATTACCCCGGTGGTGGTGTACATCCTGATGTGGAAGTTCCTTGCCGAGCGAGCGCCTTACGGGGTGATCAACGAGCACATCATGGTACCCCTTCTCGGTGGGGACGGATCGGGTCTGGTGCCCGCGGCGGCCTGGGTGTTCGTCATCGTCACCAACGGTCTTGTCGGGGCCTCCTTCGGGATGATCATCTTCAGTTCGGCCATTGAGTCGATCTCCCGGGACCACATGAACGCTGCCCTCGTCGATGGTTGTGGGATGTGGCAGCGGATCCGCTATCTGGTCCTCCCTTCGCTGAAATGGCCTCTCCTCTTCGTCACCACCTACCAGACCCTCTCCCTCCTCACCTCCTTCGAGTACATCCTGGTGCTCACCGATGGCAACTTCGGGACCAGGGTGTGGTCGTTGTGGGCCTATCAGACCGCCCTGAGCAACTACTTCGGCAATTTCCAATACGGCCTGGGGGCGGCGATGGCGGTGATCCTTGTTGTCATCGGGGTGGCGGCGTCGATCGTCTACCTCAAGTTCTTCCGCTTCGACGAGCTGGTCCAAGAACCCAAGATCGAGGCGCTGTGAGCGCCCCCACCACAACACCGCCCACCCGAGGAGGGGGTATGCGGCGGCGTTGGGAGAACTCCGAGTACCGGGCCACATGGGCGCCCATCGTCATCATGTCCCTCATCAGCGTGCCCGTTGTCCTCGGCTACTTGTGGCTCATCGTCTCCACCCTCTCCGACCGCACCCACGGTCTGATACCGGTGGACTCGGCGGGCAACTTTGGCGGGTTCACCATGCGAAACTGGTCGTTCCTTTGGGAGGACCCGAGCATCTGGCGGATAACCCTCAACACCTTCCTCCTCGCCGTGGGTCTGACAGTGGGTGTCGTCGCCGTCTCCTCGATGGCGGGCTACGCCCTCTCCCGTCTCAAGTTTCCTGGCAGACGCCCCCTCCTCGCCGGCATGCTCATACTCCACGCATTCCCCTCGGTCACCCTTCTCATCTCCATTTTCTTTGTACTCCGCTGGCTGAGGGATGTTCCCATTATCGGGTCCGACATCCCACTCATCGGTGGGCTCGGCTACAACACCGTGGGCGGTGTCATCCTGGTGAGCGTTGCCCTGCAGCTGCCTCTCGGGATCTGGCTCATGAAGGGGTTCTTCGACGGGGTCTCGTGGGACATGGAGAGAGCAGCCCTCATCGACGGCTGCTCCCGATTCCAGGGGTGGTGGAAGGTGGTCCTTCCTGCCGTTCGTCCCGGTATCGCTGCCCTCGCCGTCTTCGCCTTCATCGTGGGATGGGGATCGTTCATCATCCCCTACACCTATCTGGTGGACCCCACCAACAATGTCATCGCGGTGTATCTCAACGACCTCCTCGGCGCCACCTCACCGGTCAACTACGGTTCTGTTGCCGCCATCGGCCTGTTCCAGCTGGTTCCCGTCCTGGTGTTTTTCTTCTTCACACAGGAGTATCTGCTCAACATCTTCGCCGGTGGCGCCAAAGGAGGAGCGTGATCCCATGAGGATCGAGTTGAGGGACCTAGTCAAGAGATTCGAAAAGGCCGAGGCCGTCCGAGGCATTGATCTGACGGTCGACGACGGCGAGTTGGTTGCCTTCCTTGGCCCGTCGGGCTGCGGGAAGACCACAACTCTCCTCACCATCGCCGGAATCTACCGACCCACCGACGGGGAGGTCGTCTTCGATGGGCGGGTGGTCAATCGTCTTCCCCCCAAGGAGCGGAATCTGGGCATGGTGTTCCAGAGCTACGCCCTCTACCCCCACATGACGGCGTACCAGAACATGACCTTTCCCCTGCGTTTGAAGAAGATTGGCGAGGAGGAGACTCGCCCCCGGGTGGAGCGGATCGCCGAGATGATGGGCATCTCCGAGCTGTTGGATCGCCGACCAGGTGAGCTCTCGGGCGGCCAGCAACAAAGAGTCGCCCTGGGCAGGGCGCTGGTGAAAGAGCCCTATGCCCTCCTCTTCGACGAACCCCTGAGCAACCTCGACGCCCGACTGCGACTCACAATGCGGACCGAGATAAAGCGTCTGCAGAGCCAGTTGGGGATCACCTCGATCTATGTCACCCACGACCAGGTTGAGGCGATGACCATGGCCAGCCGGGTGGCTGTGATGAACATGGGTCGTCTCGAATCGTTCCTCAGTCCCGATGACACCTACAACCGCCCCCCGACGGTCTTCGTGGCCAGCTTCGTGGGCAACCCACCGATGAACATGTTCGAGGTGGAGGTGACGGAGGAGTCTGGGGAATTCGTGGCCCGCCGCAACGGGATGGCGGTGCCACTCGACAGGGAGCGCGGCTCGAAGGCCGCGGCCCACAATGGACCTCTTCTTCTCGGAGTGCGACCAGAGGACGTTCGCTTCGCAGGCGACGGGGTATCGGGTGAGGTGGCTGCCGTGGAGCCCCTTGGTCGCGAGGACCTGATCGACGTGGAGACTGGCGGTGAGCTGATCCGTCTTCTCGCATCGGCCGAGGAACGGCCCACTCTTGGCGACCGGGTAACCCTCGATCTCGACCCCCAGGCCCTGCAGTTCTTCGACCCTTCCTCGGGGCACTCCGTACTGTGGGTCTCCTAGGACGCTTTCCCCTACCCGCACCGATGGCGATCGCCCATCGTGGGGCGCACGATGGCGGGCGGGAGGAGAACTCCCTCGAGGCGGTGCGACGGGCGATCGACCTCGGGGCTAGGGCTGTCGAGTTCGACGTCTGCAACACCGTAGACGGCAACCTGGTGATCTCCCACGACCGGTGGGTCACATGGGAGGATGGGTCCTACGACATCACCCAAACAACCTTGGGGAAGGAGCAGGGGTTCTCCACGGTCGATGACCATCTCAAGACGATGGCCGATGCCGATGACGTCCTCCTCAATCTCGATTGGAAGGGGTGTGGGTGGGAGGAGAGGGTAGGGGAGTTGCTCGACCGGCATGGCCTTACCCAGCGCACCATCGTCAGCGGAACCGACTCCGATGCCCTTGCCCGGGTGAAACACCACCTACCCGAGGTGGCGACCGGCCTCTCCGTTGACACCGCCCACCATGACCTCGGCAATCGTATGCGGAGATGTGGCGCCAGCGCGGTGATGGTGTTCCGTGGTGTCGTGTCCATTGAGTTGGTGGAATCGATTCGCGGGGCCGGTGGTGGAGTGTTCGTGTGGACCGCCCCCGATGTCGCCACCTTCCATCAGCTGTCCGCACTGGGTCCCGATGGCATCGCCACAGATGCGATCGCCGCCCAACTGAGCGTTGGCGGAGGCACCGACACCGTCAACCCCTGAGGGCGGCGAGTCGATCCGGCCTGTTAGTGCAGATTCCGTCGACACCGAGATCGAGCAAGGCGTGTAACTCTTCGGGACGGTCCTCCTGCCAGGAGATGATCCCTAACCCGGCAGCACGGGCACCGTGACGGAAGTCGGCGTTGAGAAGCTTGTGAGGGGTGGGGTGTGCCGTCTCCCAGCACGGGTGGACATATCTGGTCCGCAGCTCGGTGGCGAGAGGCAGTGCGAGGTTCGGTTGTTGTGGGCCCATCAGTATCGAGGTGGCCACGGTGGGGGCGGTGGCCCGGACCTCGGCCACGAAGCCGGGGTGGAACGAACCGGCGATCACCTCGTCGGTCATCTCCAGATCCCGTACCAGACCCATGGCGGATCCCCCGGCACCGCGAGCCTTCAGATCGAGATACACCCCGATCCGCCCCTGTGCCCAGCTAAGCACCTCCTCCAACGCCGGTATGGGGGCTTCCGGGCACATAGCTGTCAGAGTGGCGAGGTCGAGGGACTCGACCCGTGGCCGAGCCCCATTGCTACCGACCTCGGCTTTGTGATGGACAACAGGGTGGCCGTCGGCGCTCAGTCGGACGTCTACCTCCACCATGTCGGCGCCCTGTTCTGCGGCGGCACGGAAGGCCCGCATCGTGTTCTCGGGTTCGGCAATAGAAGCGCCGCGGTGGGCGATGATCCGAGTCGATTCTGTGGAGGCCAAGGCCGGGAGTCTATCGCCGTTGTGTCTACGCTTGCGGTATGAGTCCGTTCACCCCGCCACGGATGACCGCGGGTCTCGTCGCCGTCAATTTGCTACTCCTCATCGCCGGGTGCTCGGCTCCCGCGGAGACGGCCGACCCGCCGACCGAGATCGGCTTGGCTCGGGCTCACGCCCACAATGACTATTTGCAGGAGAGGCCCCTGCTCGACGCCCTCGGTCACGGATTCACCAGTGTCGAGGCCGATGTCTGGCTCAGCGATGGTGAGCTGTTGGTCGCCCACGACCTCGACGAGGTCGAGCCCGAGCAGACGCTGCGCTCGCTCTATCTTGACCCTCTCTCCACAATCGTCGAGGACAATGAGGGTGTTGTCTATCCGGGGGGCCCCGCCACCCTTACCCTTCTGGTGGATGTGAAGTCGGAGGCCGATCCGACCTATCAGGAACTGGAGAGCCAACTCACCGATTACGAGCAGATGCTCACGCTATTTAGCCCTGATGGCGTCACCCCGGGCGCGGTGACCGTGGTCGTCTCCGGGAACCGCAGCGAGGTTCTGCTCGACGGGTCGAGGGAACGCCTGGCTGCCTACGACGGACGGTTGGATGACCTCTCGGGGGCGATGCCGGCCTCGATCATCCCCCTCATCAGCGACGACTGGACCGAACAGTTCTCCTGGTCGGGTTCTGGGGCGATGCCGACTCAGGAACGGGCCCGTCTCGAAGGCATCGTTTCGATGGCCCATGACACGGGTCGGCGGGTCCGCCTCTGGGCAACGCCCGAGACGGAGAAACTGTGGGAGGTGCTGGTGGACGTCGGTGTCGACACGATCAACACCGACCGACTCGCCGATCTCGGGGACTTCCTCCTTGAGTCAGACCCCGATCCGGCTCAGCCCGAGATCGAACCATGGCCAAAGCTAGCCTCGGGTGAGTGACGGACCGACAATTATCAGACGTGGTGGGGCTCTACGATCTGGCGCACCTCCATGCCCTGGTGGAGATGATCGAACGCCTGGTTGAGCTCGTCCAGGCCTCCTTCCGTGTGATGAGGGTATCGATGGGGAGGTGTCCCGCCCGGTACCGTTCGAGGAGCCGGGGCACATCACGTCTTGGCGCCGACGACCCCATATAGGAGCCCTTCACCGTATTCTCCTCTTCAACCAAGGTGACGTCCTTGACCGAAAAGTCATGGTCGGGATTGGGGGAGTCCCACCGCCACCGCAGTCCCCGGGGCGAGCCGCGGCGTAACACATCTTGAGGACGCGGGGGCACAGATAAACGTTACCCGCCGGACTCGTGACCGCCCGATTTGTCGATAGGGTTGATCCGGCAATGAAACGACGACCCAACATTCTTTTCATCATTTCCGATGACCACCGCCATGGCACCCTTGGTGTCACCGGCGACCCGGTTGTTGAGACCCCCGTTCTCGATCACCTCGCCGTGGAGGGGACATTGGTGGCGCAGACCCACATCATGGGTGGGCTCACCGATGCCGTGTGCGCACCGAGCCGCGCCGCTCTGCTCACCGGCACCAACCCGATTACCGCTCTGGGAGAAGACGGTCAACCCAAGGAGGGTGACGCCACCTACCAGACTTCTCCCGGATTGCCGCTCCTGCCCGAGATCTTTCGGAAGGTGGGCTATCACACCTTCTTCACCGGCAAGTGGCACAACGACACCAACTCGTTCGCCCGCTCGTTTGACGACGGCGACCGGATATTCATGGGGGGGATGAGCGACCACTACCACGTCCCCCTCCATCCCTTCGATCCCGGCGGTGTTTACCCCGAGCAGGCTATATACCAGGGTGAGGGATTCTCCACCGCCTTGTTCGCCGATGCTGCCGTCGAGTACCTCGCCACGTACGACCCAGACGATGCCCCCTTCCTGCTTTACCTCTCCTTTATGGCACCTCACGACCCGCGCACCCCACCTCCGCCCTGGGACGAGATGTACGAGTCGCAAAACATAACCCTGCCTCCCAACTTCCTTCCAGAGCATCCCTTTGACAATGGGGAGATGCGGGGGCGCGATGAGCTCCTCGCCAAGTTCCCCCGCGACGCCAACGAGGTGCGGGGCCACATCGCCGACTATTACGGAATGATCAGCAATATGGACTCTCACATCGGTCGCGTCCTCGACGCCCTCGACCGTTTCGGTCATCAGAGTGACACCATCGTCGTGTATGTGGCCGACCACGGACTCGCCGTCGGTCAGCATGGTCTCATGGGAAAACAGAACGTCTACGACCACAGCCTCAGGATCCCGCTCATCCTCGCCGGCCCCGGGATTCCGGCGGACCACATGATCGATTCGCTCCACTTCAACTTCGATCTCTTTCCCACCCTCTGCGAACTCGCCGATATCGCTATCCCCGACAATGTCGACGGTCAGAGTATGGTGCCGTCATTCGCTAATGACAGGGGACGTCATTCCCTATACGCCTTCTACAAAGACGTCCAGCGGATGGTCAAGGACGACCGTTGGAAGTACATCGCTTACTCGGTCCCCAACGACATCGCCCGCTCCCAGCTCTTTGACCTCGTTGCTGACCCGTGGGAAATGAACGATCTGTCCGAGGACGTCAAGCATGCAGAGAGGGTGACGTCCATGGTGCGGCTCCTTGCCGAGTGGCGGATGAGGATCGGCCATTAGGACATGGAGGGCAGGGCTTCGTCATGACAAGCCCTCGCCCAGATCCCCCAAGCCACCGACCGCGTGGCATTACTTGCGTCAGTCGTACAGACTGCCGATGCGGTCTGCGAGCTCGGTGTCCTTGGTGGTGAGGTCCCCCTCGTCGTGGGTGGTCAAGGCAAGGCGGACCGTGTTCCAGCGGATGTCGATATCTGGATGGTGTTCGGCCTTTTCGGCGAGTAGGGCCACCGATGTGACGAATCCCATGGCGTCCACGAAGTCCTCGAACTCGAACTCCCCCATCAGGGTCTTGCCCTCCAGACTCCAGTCGCGGTGATTCTGAACGAATGATTGGCGCTGATTATCGGTGAGTACGGCCATACTCGGACGTTACATGATGAACGTGCATCGAGCGACTAAATGCCCCCCACCGCAGAGCACTAGCTGATGGCGATCCGGAACGATCAGGGGATAGTGCTGCGGGGGTATCCCTTCGGGGATTCCCACCGGGTCGTGGTCCTCATCAGTCCGAACAATGGCAAGTTGCGCACCGTAGCCAAGGGGGTTCGCAAGACGAAGAGCCGGTTCGGGGGGCGTCTCGAGCCGTTCACTCATGTTGATCTCGTTCTATATGAGGGCCGTGACCTCGACACCATCACCCAGGTTTCGACCATCGACAACTTCCGTCATCTCCGTCGGGATCTCGACTCCACCCTTGCAGCGGCCACAATGGTGGAGGTGGTTGATGCGGTGGCCCAGGAGGGTGAGGCGTCCCATCGGTTGTTCCTCCTCCTCAAGAGGGGTTTGGAGACACTCGATTCCGGCTACATCGGTCCCGACCTGGTCACCTCATTTCTGCTCAAGCTGGCGACCGCGGTGGGTATCGCCCCGTCCTTTGATCGATGCGCCTCTTGTGGGCGATCCGAGGCCCTGGAGCGCTTTAGCTTCCCCGGTGGTGGCGTTGTCTGTGAGTGGTGTCGGAGCGATGGTGGCGGGATGCGTCTGCAACCGGGTCTGCTGGGCCATCTCGATCGTCTCTCATCGGTTGAGTTTGCGGCGATAGGGCCCGCAGGGGAACTCACCGGTCCTGCCATGGGTCTCGCCAGGAGATTTCTCGAGTATCACCTCGATCGAAGGCTGTTGTCCCTTGACCAATGACGCTGAGCTCGATCTGTCGCGTGTCGACCTCGAACGGGTACCGCGCCACATCGGTCTCATTCTCGATGGAAATGGTCGGTGGGCCAACAAGCGCGGTCTTCCCCGCACCGCGGGCCACCTTGCAGGAGAGGAAGCCTTGTTCGACGTCATCCAGGGCGGGTTGGCACTAGGAGTGGGATGGCTGACCGCCTTTACCTTTTCTACGGAGAATTGGGACCGATCCCCCGAAGAGGTGGAGTTCCTCATGTGGTTCAACGAGGACCTCCTTACCCGCCGTCGTGACGAACTCCACGCCCAGGGAATACGGATGGCCTTCTCCGGGGATTTCAATGACTCCCGTGTGCCTGAGAGGAACCGGCGTCACATGGCGGAGGCCGCCGAGCTCACCGCCGACAACACCGCCATGACCGTGGTGTTTGCCTTCAACTACGGGAGTAGAGCGGAGCTGGTGCAAGCTGCCCGTCTTCTCGCCGAGGACACACTCGCCGGTCGCATCGTCCCCGACTCGATAGACGCACAGGCGCTTCGGGATCGGTTCTGGCTACCCGATATGCCCGACGTCGACCTGGTGATCAGGTCGTCGGGGGAGCGTCGTCTCTCCAACTTTCTGTTGTGGCAATCTGCCTATGCCGAGTTCTCCTTCCCAGGCATCCTTTGGCCGGACTTCGATCGCCACGCCTTGGTCGACGCCGTGGTCGATTACCAGCATCGGGACCGTCGTTTCGGCGGTGCCGTCGATGCGGTCGACGGTTAGGGCAAGCCAACGCGTCGGGGCTACCGTTTCTCAAACGTGCTTCGCCATAATGCCCTCTCAGACCTCAAAGCGTCATGACCGCTGACTTCGACACCATCGTCAACCTCTCCAAGCGCAGGGGATTCGTATTCCAGTCGTCGGAGATATACGGCGGTATCCGCTCGGCCTACGACTATGGGCCCCTGGGTGCGGCTCTCCTCCGCAATGTCAAGGAAGCGTGGTGGCGTTCCATGGTGCAGCAACGTGGGGACGTGGTCGGCATCGATTCGGCGATCATCCAGGCGCGCAAGGTGTGGCAGGCATCAGGTCACGAGGCCACCTTCACCGACCCTCTGGTCGAATGCCAGAATTGCCATACCCGTCATCGTCTCGACAAGCTGGAGAACCCTGAGCAGTGCCCCACGTGCGGAAAGTCGGGCACCTTCACCGAGCCCAAGCATTTCAACCTCATGTTCCGTACCCACACCGGTCCGGTGGAGTCGGACGACAACATGGTCTATCTCCGTCCGGAGACGGCGCAGGGGATCTTCATCAACTATGAGAATGTTCGCCGCACCAACCGGCTGCAGCTTCCGTTTGGGATCGCCCAGGTGGGGAAATCGTTCCGAAACGAGATCACACCCGGTCAGTTCGTGTTCCGCACCCGGGAGTTTGACCAGATGGAGATGGAGTACTTCTGTCGTCCCGAGGAGGCGCCCAAGTGGTTCGACTACTGGCGGGGTGAGCGCTTCAACTGGTATCTCGACCTGGGGATGAAAGAGGAGAACCTCCGCATTCGAGACCATGAACAGGACGAGCTATCCCATTATTCGGTCCAGACCGTCGACATCGACTATGCCTTCCCCTGGGGTTGGGACGAGCTCGAAGGTCTCGCCAACCGCACCGATTACGATCTCAGGGCCCATTCGGAGGCGAGTGGACAGGACCTGCGGTATTACGACGCAGTGGCGGACGAGCGCTTCTTTCCCTATGTGATCGAACCGGCTGCTGGTGCGACCCGAGCCACCTTCGCCTTTTTGATGGATGCGTACCACTCCGAGGAGGTGGCTGGTGATACCCGGGTCGTGCTCAAGTTGGACCCGCGGCTCGCCCCGTATCAAGTAGCGGTGCTTCCCCTCTCCAAGAAGCCAGAGCTTCTTGGCCCCGCCACCGAGCTGGCCGACCGATTGCGGAAGGATTTCATGCTGGAGCTCGACGTGACCCAATCGATTGGACGTCGCTACCGCAGACAGGACGAGATAGGCACCCCGTATGCCATCACCTACGACTTCGAGAGTCTCGACGATTCGGCAGTAACAGTGCGCGACCGAGACACCATGGCCCAGGACCGAGTCTCCCTCGACCGTCTCACGGACTACCTCTCCCAGCGGCTCTAAAACTGTTCTGCGCGGATTTTTGACGCGAT
>WHTL01000178.1 GCA_009377735.1 Acidimicrobiia bacterium | reverse complement strand
CGTCTCCATCGCCCGGTTCATGATCCGAGACGTCAACTCGGTCAACACCCCATCAGGGCCCAACAACTCGAGACCCTCGGAGTCGACCTGGGACATCAGCCGATCCACCATCTCATCGTCGATCACCGGCTCATCACCAGCCTCGTTCCTGTTCTCACTCTCAGCAGCCATAACGTGAAGTATTCCTTCCTCCTAGACGCACCCGTCCAGGATCATCGATCGGAAACCTCACACAAAGGATTCAACACCTCCTCGGCAAAACGCACGCCCGGGCCGCCAATGTGCGCCGGGACGTATTGCACAAGGCAACCACGCGTCTCGCCCAGACCTGCGACCGGATCGTGATCGAAACCCTCAACGTGGACGGGATGGGACGCCGCAAACCCGGAGCCGGAAAGGGAGGCCGAGCCTCCAACCGGAGCATCCGGGACGCCGCCCTCGCCGAGATAGGACGAATGCTCGAATACAAGACCCGCTGGTACGGGTCCGAACTGATCCGAGCCGACCGCTGGTACCCGTCATCGAAACTCTGCTCCGACTGTGGCAACCGAAAACCAAAGCTGCCACCCGACAAACGAACCTACCACTGCGAACACTGTGGACTGGAGGCCGACCGCGACCACAACGCCGCGGTCAACCTCGCCAACTATGAACTGTCGCCCGAGAGTGGCTCGGGAGACACAAAACAGGGACGTGGAGCCGACCGTAAGACTCAACCCGCGCAAGCGGGCAACGCCGGTGGCCGAGAAGCGTCAACCCCGCACCAACCAACATTGGATCAGACGGGGACCGTCACCCTGAAAAGGATGACAGCATGAAACAAATGTATACGTTTCGTGCAACGGTTGCGTGTCAGACGGAAGGGCCCGTCGGTTATGAGACGGGTGGGAATATCGGTGTACATACCGCCCTGACGATGTCGTGTGATCGCCCTCTGCTGACCCAAGGCGCAGGCAAGGCCCAAACCAATCGACACCAACCCCACCTATGACCCGAAGATCACGCCAACCGGACAGACCGACATATTCGCGCGCAGATGAGGTCGGATGGCCCCGACCACGCGAGATGGGAAACGGAGGCGGCCGTGGGAGGTCTGGGGGGCGGAGGCCGGTGTCTTCTAGGTATGGCAGGGGGCTTCGAATCAGCCGGGTCAGCGGCCAGGTGTGCGGTGGTGGGCGACGGTTGCAGACTCCCGGACGTGGGTGTGGTTGTGCAGATGCTGTGGTGGCGGGTGGGAAGCCTGTTCCGCGGCGACGAATCCACCGCTGACACCCGCAGCACGGTGAGACATCAGGTGTGGTCACCTACGACCCGAAGATCACGCCAACGGGACAGACCGACATATTCGCGCGGAGGTGAGGTCGGATGGCCCCGACCACGCGACACGGGCAGGCGAGGCGGCCGTGGGGGGTCTGGGGGGCGGAGGCCCCCCAGAAGAAGGAGTACCCTCCTCTTGTGACCGATCAGCCCCAGCAGCCCGATCATGGCCCCGGAGCACGGGTATCACTACGTGACGTGGCAGCACGCGCCGGGGTATCGGTTGCGACCGCTTCACGGGTGATGTCAGGTTCGAGCCACCCGGTCAGCGTCGAGACCAAGCAACGGGTGATGAGTGCCGCGGAGAGCATCGGGTTCGAACCGAACCGCCTTGCCAGGGCCTTGGTGACTGCTCGGTCCCAGACCATCGGCGTGATGGTTCACGATATCTCCGATCCCTATTTTGGTGAGATCGTGAAGGGCCTCGAAGACGGGCTGAGGGATTCGGACTACCGCATCTTCGTTGCCAGTTCCGACCGAGCCCCCGGCGCCGAGCTCGATTATGTGCGGGCGTTCCGATCCCAACAGGTCGATGCACTGGTATTTGCAGCGAGCGGCCTTGATCATTCCTACCACGAAGAGGAGCTGTCCCGTCTGGTGAATCGCTATCGCCGTGCCGGCGGGGTGGCAGTGGCCCTTTCCGATCATGTCCTCAATCTTCCCCATGTCAGGTTCGAGAATCATTCGGCAGTTGCTGACATGGTTTCGTATCTCGTAGACAAGGGCCATAGTCGCATCGCCTATCTCAACGGGCCACCCGAGCTGTCAGTGTGCCGTGTCCGTCTCAACGGGTATCACACCGCGATGGAGAAGTTCGGTCTCGATCACGGTGATGCCCTGGTCGAGGGCGGCGGCTTTTCGCCGAGGGGCGGGTTCGATGCGGTGGCGAAGCTAGCGGAGCGGACCGAGTTCACCGCGGTGCTCGCGGCGAACGATCTCATGGCCATCGGTGCCACCAGACGTCTGGTGGCCAGCGGAATCGGTGTGCCCGACCAGGTATCGGTGGCCGGTCTCGACGATATCGCCATTAGCGAGTATGGGCCGGTCCCATTGACGACGATGAGACTGCCCACCGACGAGTTGGGTCGTCACGGTGCGATGATGATCCTCTCCATGCTCGCCGGTGAATCCGTCGACAACGTGTCCATCCCCGGCAGCCTGGTGGAACGCGAGTCGGTTGGTCCAGTGCCCAAATGAAAGAGGCTCACACCCCTTTCTGTGCGGATTTTTGACGCGTTGGGGCGAGATTCTACGCGCAGAACGAAGGAGCCCGGCCTCACACCCCTTTCTGTGCGGATTTTTGACGCGTTGGGGCGAGATTCTACGCGCAGAACAAGGGAGGACGACCCTGGGTGCCGCGATTGACGCGCGGGTGTCCATGAGGTAGGTTCTAGGAAAGCGTTTGCCGTCCCCTATTTTTGGGCTTTGTCGTTCTTCCCAGGAGTTGTTCTTGTCATCACTTTTCGCATCGGATGCCCTGGCAGATCGGGTGGTGATGGTGACGGGGGCGAGCCGAGGGATTGGTGCCGCTATCGCCCTTGGCTGCGCTGATGCCGGGGCGGACCTGATCGTTGGCTACGAAACCGGCGAATCGGGAGCCGCGGAGACAGTGAAGGGTGTCGAAGAGAGGGGACGCTCAGCCGTCGCTCTCGAGGCCGATGTCACCGAGCCGGATCAGGTGGCGACCATGGTCGAGTCGGCACTCTCCGAATTCGGGCGGATCGACGCCCTGGTGAACAACGCCGGGATCATGCCGGAGAGCAAAATTTCCGATATGGCGTTGGCCGAGTGGCGTCGGGTCATCGATGTAAACCTCACTGGTGCCTTCGTCTGCACTCAGGCGGTACTTCCCGACATGTTGGAGCGAGGAGTGGGCGCCATTGTCATGATCTCCTCCCGATTGGGACAGATCGGATTCGCCGGTCTGGCCCACTATTCGGCATCCAAGGCGGGACTGCTCGGATTCACCAAGGCACTGGCTCGTGAGGTGGGGCCACGAGGGATCCGTGTGAACGCGGTCGCACCCGGGGTCACCATCACCGACATGGGCTCCACCGTGACCGAAGGTGAGGTCGGCAAGAAGCGTCTGGCAGAGCTGCCCGCCGGTCGATTCGCCGAGCCGTCGGAGGTAGCCGAGAGTGTGGTTTTCCTGCTTTCCGACGCCGCCCAGCTCTATCACGGTCAAACGCTCAGCCCCAATGGCGGCGGGCACATGCCATGAACACAAACATCACGATGAAAGGAAACGGGTAGATGAGTGACAGCAGCACCTCCAACATCGAGAGGTTTGGGGTATTCCTCCCCTCGTTCGTGTGGGCCGAGGACGGTCCGGAACGAGCGGACGGCATCAGGGCCTTCGCCCGCGAGGTGGAGAATCTCGGATTCGACTCCATCTTCATCACCGATCATCTCCTCGCTGCCAAGCAGTTCTACTCGGTCTCGTTCATGGAGCCACTCACCGCCCTCGCCTATGTTGCCGCAGTCACCGATCGGGTGAAGTTGGGTACGTCGGTGTTGGTCACCCCCATCAGGGAGCCGGTACTCCTGGCGAAACAGCTGGCGACCATGCAGTTCCTGTCCCAGGATCGGATCGTGCTCGGGGCCGGTATCGGATGGTATCCGCCGGAGTACGCCGCGACCGGGGTGAAGAAGTCCGAGCGCGGTGCCCGCACCGACGAGATCCTCGACATCGTCGTCCCACTCCTCGAAGGGGAGACGGTCACCTATGAGGGCAAGTACTACTCCATTTCCGATGTCGAGATCGAACCCAGAACCGCATCCCGTCCAGAGGTGTGGATTGGTGGGGGATCCCAGTTGGCCGATCCCGGATCTCCCGATCTCCCCAGATTCGTCGACGCCGTGAAGAGACGCCTCCTCAATGCGGAAGGCTGGATTCCCCGGCCGACCTGTCCGCCCGAGGACATCCGACGTGACTGGGATGAGTTGCAGGCCTATCTCACCGAGAATGAGCGCGACCCGGCGACCATGACGGTCGCCCACGAGAACTTCTTCCATTTCGTCGCCACCGACGACGGCGACAAGGCGCGCACCGAACAGCACGAGGCGATGCTGCGGGTGATGAGCGAGGCTCGGGGACCGGAGTATCTGGAGCGTGTCTACCTGTTCGGCACTCCCGACGAGGTGGTGGCGTCGCTTCAGGCTCGAGTGGACGCAGGGGTGGAGAAGTTCATGCTCCACACCATGACCCCCGATCCGACACAGCTGGAGCTGTGGGCGGAACACATCATCCCCCACGTCCAATTCCCAGACAGCAACGTGTGACCAGCACCGTTGCCCTCATCGGGACTCCGCTGAAGCGACGCCACTCCGGCGTGATGCACAACGCAGCCTTCTCCCATTTCGGGATCGATGCCCGCTATGAGCTGCGAGAGCTCGCCGAAACGGGACTTCCGGAGTTCGTCGCCGAGGTTAGGGAGGGCGAATGGCTCGGATTCCAGGTCACCGCACCCCACAAGCAAGCCGTGATCGCCCACCTCGATCGGGTCGAGCAGGGTGCAGCGGCGATCGGGGCGGTCAACTCGGTCATCAATGACGACGACGGAGGCCTGACCGGTTTCAACACCGATGCCTCCGGTTTCCGTCACGCACTCACCGACACCCTTGGTGCCACGATCGATGGATCGAGATTCGTCGTGGTGGGAGCGGGTGGTGCTGCCCGGGCCGTGGTTTGGACTGTGCTAAACGGTGGTGCGGGTGAGGTGGTGGTGGCAAACCGCTCGCTGCAGCGCGCCACCGACCTCGTAGCCGACTTCGCCGACTTGGGCAACATGTCTGCATTGAGAACGGACGAATTGGATGTGGCCCTTGCCAGCGCCGATGTGGCGGTGAATGCCACCACAGTGGGTATGTCCAGCGGGGAACTCGCCTTCGATGTAGATGCAATCCCTCGGGAAGCCGCAGTGTTCGACCTGGTCTATGTGCCCCCGGAGACGGCTTTGGTGAGGGCCGCGCTAGATCGTGGTCTTAGGGTTTGCAATGGCATTGAGATGCTGGTGTCTCAGGCTGCCCTGGCATTCGAGCGATGGACGGGTGTGAGCGACGCCGCCCCAGTGATGCGAAACGCGCTTGAGGAGTGGGACGGCCAAAGCGATCGGAAATGAGGAGAATGGAGATATGACACAGATCAGACTTCCCCGGAGTGACGGCACAACGGTCATCCACGATCTGGGAGAGCCCGCCGGTCATGAGAAGCCGACCGGGCCGGTCGAGGCGAGGAGAGCCTTCGCCGCCGTCCATGTTGTCGCCGATCCTCTCGCCGACAACACCCCGGGGTCTTCCGCCGTGGTCGATTGGGATGCGACCCTCGCATTCCGGCGACACATCTGGTCTTGGGGTCTTGCGGTCGCCGACGCCATGGACACCGCACAGCGGGGGATGGGCATGGGCTGGGAGCCGACCCGGGAGCTGATCACCCGTACCAGTGCCGAAGCCAAGGCGGAGGGCGGTGAGATCGCCTGTGGGGCAAACACCGACCAGCTCACGGCTGCCGATCCGTCGCTCGCCGAAATCATCGATGCCTACCAGGAGCAGGTGGCTCTCATCGAGGACGCTGGGGGTCAGGCGGTGGTGATGGCAAGCCGGCATCTGGCCGCGGTTGCCCAGGGTGAGGATGATTATCGACAGGTCTACTCGGAGGTACTGGACTCGGCGCAACGTCCGGTGCTGATCCACTGGCTCGGCGGGATGTTCGATCCCGCCTTGTCGGAATACTGGGGATCGAGCGACCTCGACTCGGCCACCGAATGCTTCCTCTCCATTCTCAAAGCGAACGTCGAGAAGGTGGATGGCGTCAAGATCTCGCTTTTGGAGAAGGAACGGGAGATCGACATGAGACGACGCCTCCCCGCCGGGCTGCGGATGTACACCGGTGACGACTTCAATTATCCCGAGGTGATAGGTGGGGATGGCCAGCATCACAGTGACGCCTTCCTTGGCGCCTTCGATGTCATCGCTCCGGCAGCCTCCGCCGCCATCCAGGTCCTAGATCAGGGGGACGATGAGCGGTTCCGCGAGATCCTCGACCCGACATTGCCTCTGGCGCGTCACGTCTTCTCGGAGCCCACCTTCAACTACAAGACCGGCGTGGTGTTCATGGCCTACCTCAACGGCCACCAGGATCATTTCCGTATGGTGGCCGCGATGGAGTCGGCGCGATCGGTTCTCCACCTCGTCGACCAGTTCCTCCTCGCAGACCAGGCTGGTCTTCTCGATGACCCGGAGCTGGCATCATATCGGATGGCCCTAGTACTCGAATTGGCTGGCTGCCCCCAAGACTGAGATAGAGTTGGTGCAACCGGGGACCTGCGGTTGGGGTTGAATAGGATGCTGTCGCCAACCCTAAGGGGACAAACCATGTTCAACCGTTTCAATCAGCTTCACGAGTCCTCGGAGGATCCCCTCGTACTCCCCAATTGTTGGGATGTGGTGACGGCACGACTGATAGAGGAAGCGGGTGCCAGCGCCCTTGCCACCACCAGCGCCGCCGTGGCGTGGTCGATGGGGAGTCCCGACGGCAACCAGCTCGATCGCGACCTCATGCTCGCCAACTTGCAACGCATCACCGAAGCCGTCGACGTTCCCGTGAGCTGCGACATCGAGGGTGGGTTTGGTGACGATGACAAAGCGCTATCCGAAACCACGAGGATGGTCATCGGGGCCGGTGCGGTAGGGGTTAACCTCGAAGACAGCTTGGACGATGGCTCCCTGCGTAGTGTCGACGATGCCGCCAGACGTGTGAAGGTGGTCAGGGAAGCCGCTGGGAAAGAGGGGGTCGATCTCTACCTCAACGCCCGCACGGACACATATCTAGTGGGGGATGGTGATCTGGACGACACTCTGGCCCGGGCCGACGCCTACCTTTCGGTCGGCGCCAGTGGTGTCTTCGTACCCGGTACCGCGGACCTGGCAACCATCTCGACCCTGACCGAAGCAATCCAGGCGCCGGTGAACATCCTGGTCGGTCCCGAATCACCCCCGGTCCCGGAACTGGCGGAGGCAGGTGTGCGCCGGATTTCTGCGGGCTCGTCCCTCGCCGGAGCAGTCCTCGGCCACCTCTCCCGAGCCGCCCACGAGCTTCTCAACGAAGGTACCTACCAACGTCTTGAGATCCCCCTCCCCTGGGCAGACCTAAACGCCCTGTTCTGAGTTTTCTGAGTGACTCCAACTTCTGGGGCACTCCGTCCCCCAGACCCCCAACGGCTGCCTTTGTCTCACTCCTCGCGTGGCTGCGGCCGTCCGACCTCAACCCCGCGTGTCAGCGTCTGTCGCTGGGTTGAGGTCCTCTAACGGGTTCGGTGTGGTCGTGCTCGAGGTCTCCCGTAGCTTCGTGGTCGCCAGGGGCCGGGACATCGCGACCTCATTGGCTCGCGTTACAGGTCGTTCCATCCGTTGGGAAGATCTTGTGGAGGCAGTCGTCGAGTAGGTCATCTTGTGGCTCTCTTGCTGCCTCTCTTCAATTTCCTTACCTCCTAATGTCGTTGGGGCGTCTCATGGCAGGAGGGCTCGTCTCATGAAGGCGGCGGCTTGGCCTCTGGTCAAGAGGTCGTCGGGGCAGTAGCGGTCGTTATCAGGTGGGTTGCAGCCTCGGGTGATCCCCGCCTCGGCGATGGCGTTGATGTCCTCCTG
>WHTL01000149.1 GCA_009377735.1 Acidimicrobiia bacterium | reverse complement strand
CAGAGAAGAAGGGGATCATGGCTCCAGCGTGATGGACGATGATGTCGAGGCCGGGATGACGATCCATCACCCCGCTCAACACCAGTCGAGACATCGCCACCGAAGTCTCATATGGCCAGCCGAGCACCAGGAACATTCCGTACAGCGATCGCTCCTCTGTGGGATAATCGGGGACACTCGGAGATCGCTCGGGATGGAGCCACACAGGTACCCCGAGACTCTCCACCTCAGACCAGAACGGCTCGAGGTGCGGCCAGTCGAGGGGTTGCCCCTGGGAGCTGGAGAAGACCTGCGGACCCACCAAACCCAACTCTCCTACCCCACGTCGCAGCTCCTCGACCGCAAAGTCGGGGTCGCAAAGTGGCACGGATACCGTTCCCAGGTAGCGGTCGTCGCCGATGGTGAGGGCGGCCATCGAGTCGTTGGCGAGACGGGTCATCTCGCGGAGCTCTTCCCCCTCGAACAGCACCTCGAGCGGTGGCGAAGGTGTCGTCAGGACCTGGAGGTCGACTTCACAGGCGTCGAGGATCTTTCCCCGAGCCTTCATGTCGAACAGGGTGGTCAACTGAGTCCAGTTGGCGAGATTCTCCTGGTCGGGGCCCGTCCGCGCCATGACCTCGTTGCGGAGGTCGGGTGACATTCCATGTGCGAACAGATCAATACGCATCAGCTGCCACCGGGGACAAGTTCGGATCGTTCACGGTTCCTTCCAAATTTAAAGAGCATTCCCAATGCACTTTACGTATAATACATAATCTCTCCGGACGAGAGCCGTTCGGGGGGCATATCTAGGGAGGTCATACATGCGAGGCGGTACCAGGTACTCGATCATTCTGTTGATCCTCATGATCTTGCTCGCTGGCTGTGGGGGAGATGGCGACGACACCACCACCACGGCCGAACCAGCCGAAGCCACGGAAGCACCCGACACCACCGAAGCCGGGGCTGAGACAACTGCGGCGGCCGCCGATACCACCGCAGCCGAAGCCGACTCCACAGAGGCGGTAGACACCACGGCCGCACCCGAGGGGGATCTCCCCGTGGTTCGTCTCTCGGCGTTGAGTGGAGGGCTAACGGCAGTGGCCCTGCTGATCATCGAGGAGAACGGCTTCGACACCGCCAACGGGTTCCAGGGTGAGTACAACTACATGGATGCCGATGCGTCGGGCCAGTTCTTCCTCCAGGGAAACTCCGACATCGCCTTCGACTTCGACGCGGCCGGGGCTGCCATTGCGCGCACCCAGGGAATCAACGTGGCGGTCTTCTACCCGATCCTGAACAACAACAACTGCATCATGGTCGCCGAGGACTCTCCATATCAGGAGCCTGCCGATCTCATCGGAGAGACCGTGGGTCATTTCGGTGCGGACTCGGGCACCACGACGAGCCTCTCCACGGTGCTCAGTGAGTATTACGACATCGATGTGTTCACCGACTACACCCTCGTGGAGACCGGTCCCCCAGCCTTGGTGGAACTCCTTGCCCAGGGCGAGGTCGCGGCTATCTTCGATTTCGTGCCGCACACCAGCAGGGCCGAGGTCCAGGTACCGGCGCGGTGCTTGCTCGGTCCCATCCATGACACCTTGCAGGAGGTCCCCGATAACCTCGAGAACCACCTCTCTGCGATGGCAGCCTCTGACGAATGGCTGGCAGGGAATGAGGAAACTGCCCTGGCTGTCATGGCCGCTTGGGACGACGCCATCGAGTGGCTCAACGAGGACCCCTCCCGTCTTGTCGAGGAGCCCTATCTCACCGTCCTCGCACAAGACGACCCCGCGGTGCTCGACTTGATTGTGGAGCAGGTCACCGAGATACCGCTCTTCACCAACGACTGGAGCCCCGAGGTTCAAGAGGGCGTCGAAAACTGGATCGACCTCGCCGCCGAGCAGGGAATACTTTTCGACGAGAACCCCGGTGATGTTGTCTCCGTTGTGGGCGAATGAAGCAAGGAGGTCAATGAAGGTTGTGTAATGGATTCCGACACAACCTTCTGAACCGATGGACACCACTACAGTCACACGACCTAGGCGCCCCCCGGACTGGAGCGCGGTCAATTGGCGCCGGGGCCTGCCCTTTGTGGGCATTGCGATCGTGCTGGCGGTTTGGACGCTGGGACATCGATTCACCGCCTACCTGCCACCCCCGACGACAGTGGCCGGTGATGCGATGGAACTGATTGGCCAGCCGGATACCTACGGCCATATCATCGCCTCGGTGCGTCGGCTCGTCATCGGGCTGGCCGGTGGCTTTCTGGCGGCATTCCTAGTTTCCATGGCGATGAGGGTGAACGAGTGGTGGCGCCGGTTCTTCCAGCCGTATGTCTTTGTGTCTCTGACGATACCCAGCCTCGCCGTGTCCCTTTTCGCACTCATGATCTTCGGGTTGTCTGAGATCGGTGTCTATGTCAGCGTCGGGGTGATCGTCTTTCCATTCATCGTCGTCTCCCTCAATGAGGGTTTCGCCGATCTCGACGCCCAACTGAGCGAGATGGCGCGAGCGTATCGATTCTCTCCATGGCAGAGGATTCGCCATGTGGCACTTCCTGAGATGACCCCGTTCCTCTTCTCGGCGCTACGGAACTCGTATGCTCTCGCTTGGAAGATTGTGGTCATCACCGAGGTCTTCTCCCAGCAGATCGGAATCGGTTCCGAGTACAAGAGGTCATACGACTACTTCCAACTCTCCCAACTTGTCGTATGGGTCGTTTTCTTCCTGATCGTGGTCTTCGCCGTCGAGTTCGGTGTCTTCCGACCATGGGAGCGGCGGGTGTTCCGATGGAGGAGAGCCAAGGCCAATGAGTGAGCGAACGTCTCGTGACGATGGAGGCTGAACCCGTGCAATCCGGATTCATAGAGATCGACGATCTCGAGTACTACTACCCCGGGTCGGAGGTCCCGGCAGTCGAGGGAGTCAACCTCACAATCGAGAAGGGTGCGTTCGCCTGCGTCGTTGGGCCGAGCGGCTGCGGAAAGTCGACCTTGCTGACCATTCTCAGTGGTCTCTCCACCCCCCAGACTGGTTCGGTGTCCATCGACGGGAAATCCATCTATGAGGATGGTCGGAGGACACAGCACGAAATGCCGCGCTGCGCATACCTCTTCCAGGACTCGAGATTGCTGCCATGGCGCACGGTCCGCCAAAACCTCGATATCGCATTACGAGCCTCGGACATTCCCAGAGAGCAATGGGATGACACGGTCACCGACCTGTTGCGGATGCTGCGAATCGAGGCGTTTGCCGACTCATGGCCGCTCAATCTCTCGGGGGGACAACGACATCGTGTGGCCATTGCACGGGCATTGGCGATCGATCCTGCCTTCATTCTCATGGATGAGCCATTCAGTACGCTCGACGAGGTGACCGCCCGCTTCCTGCGTCAGGAACTACTCGAGGTGTGGCGGAGAACCGGAAGCACCATCCTCTTCGTCACTCACTCGATCAGGGAGGCGGTCTACCTGGCCGACACGGTTGCCCTGATGACGAAGGGCCCGGGGCGCGTCCTCGGGATCAGAGACATCGACGTGGAACGACCCCGCAAGTACGAGGACCCCAAACTTGCCGAGATCGAGGGCTCCATCGTGGACACCGTTCTCGATGCCTGGGGCTATTTCGATCGGGATGAGGTCCCCCCGGATATGGAGGAAGGGTGACGGTAGAGGCACCCCCGGTAGCGGCTCTGGGGAGAGACCAGACCTCCGGGACGTCATGGTGGAAGGTCGTCCTCCCGCCACTGGCAGCGCTGGTGGTGGTGTTGGCGATCTGGTACCCGTTGACCATCCCGCTCAAGGGTTTTCTGCCCACACCCGTGGACGTTCTCGGCGCGTTCATCGACGCCTGGACATCATCTGGGTTCTACGGCCATCTCATCCAGACGTTCCGACGGGTCGTCATCGGAGTGGTTGCCTCATATCTCACCGGGACCGCGGTCGGGATGGCGATGGGTCGGTCAAGATCCATCGAAGCCTTCGCCCTCCCCTGGGTGATGGTTGCTCTCGCCATCCCGGGACCGGTTGTCATTCTCTTCAGTGTTCTGCTCATCGGTCTTTCGGAGAGCGCCCTCCTGATAGCCCTGTGGATCGTGGTCACGCCATTCGTTGTCAACATCGTCTACGACGGCGTGAAGGCGTTCGACCCCGGCCTCGACGACATGGCCCGTGTGTATCGGCTGTCAGCACGAGAACAATTCCGCCAGGTCCTTCTACCTCAACTCGCCCCCTCACTCTTCTCCGCCGCCAAGGTGGGTTTTGCTCTCTCGTGGAAGATCGTGGTGATCATCGAGGCCCTGTCGTTGCCCAACGGGATCGGTGGTCAACTCGAGTTGTTCTTCCGGCTCCTCCAACCCGGGCGGGTGGTGGCTTGGACCCTCTCCTTCACGGTGGTAATGATCCTCGTCGAGGTTCTGGTGTTCCGGACGGCGGAGCGACGTGTGTTCTCATGGAGAAAGGAGGCTCGATTATGAAACCGGCGCGGTTCTCATATGAGGTGCCTGAAACGGTCGAGGAGGCGGTGTCTCTATTGGGTGAGCACGGCTATGAGGCGAAGCTGCTAGCCGGTGGCCAGAGCCTGATTCCACTGCTCTCCTTTCGGATGGCCCGGCCAGCTGTCCTGGTTGATGTCAATCGGGTGCAGGGCCTCGATTTCGTCGAATGGGAATCCGATGGTGTCCGAATCGGAGCGCTAGCACGGCATCGAGTGTTGGAGACCGATCCGGAACTGACAACTCGGTGCCCGATGGCCGCTGAGGCGCTCGCTTTGGTTGGTCATGTCGCCATCCGTAACCGCGGGACCGTGGCCGGGAGCATGGCACATGCCGATCCGGCTGCCGAGTGGCCGCTGGTAGCCCTGGTGTTGGGCGGTGTGTTCACGGTTGTGGGTCCGGTAGGTGAGAGGCAGGTGCCCGCATCCGAGTTCTTCCGGGGTTTCATGACGACGGTCCTGGAGCCCGACGAGATGATCACCGAGCTACGACTCGACATGCCGAGGAACGGCTCCGGGTCGGCGTTCTTGGAGTTCGCCCGGCGTCATGGTGACTACGCCCAGGCAGGTGCCGGATCCATCGTGCAGCTCGATGGATCTGGCCGGGTGAGTGACGCCCGGGTGGGCTTGCTCGGGGTGGGTACGACACCCATTCGGGCATCGGCGGTGGAGGAGGCCCTGGTTGGGGTGACACCCACGGAGACGGATCTGGTCGAATTGTCGCAGTTGGCGGGGGAGTCGATGGCGCCGCTCGACGATGTCCACGCCGATGCCGACTACAAGAGACATTTGGGGACGGTGATGGTGAGACGGACACTGGAAACGGCGTTGCAACGAGCAAGAGAGGTGGCGGTATGACGGATCGGGCCCTGGTGAGTGTCAAGGTGAACGGTGCTGAGCGGTCGGCTGAGGTGGATGTTCGGGTCACCCTTGCCGATTTCCTTCGTGATCATCTCGATCTGACCGGCACCCACCTCGGATGTGAGCACGGTGTGTGTGGCGCCTGCACGATCCTGCTCGACGGTAAGACGGTGCGTTCGTGTCTGATGTTGGCGGTCCAGGCGGAGGGCGCCACGATCGAGACGGTGGAGAGTCTGGCGTCCCCAAACGGTGATCTCCATCCCATCCAGGAGGCCTTCTCCAAACATCACGCCCTCCAGTGCGGTTTCTGCACACCAGGGTTTCTGATGTCCGTGAAGGAGTATCTCGATGACGATCCTTCTGGTGACGAGACCGAGATCCGCCAACGTCTCAGCGGGAACCTGTGCCGTTGCACCGGATATCAGAACATCGTGACCGCCGTGCAGAGTCTCGTGGACGACTCCGAATGACCGAAACCATACCGAAAGGGTATGTGGGTACGGCGGTGCCCCGACGTGAGGACCATCGGCTTCTGGTCGGGGGTGGGAAGTATGCCGCCGATCTTCACTTCAACGGGATGGTCGAGGCCACGGTCCTTCGCAGTCCGGTCGCCCACGGTCATATCAGGAGCATCGACGTCTCCAGGGCACAGGCCCACGACGGTGTGGTCGCCATCTATACCGCGGATGACATAGAGGGGAAGGTGGCACCTTTCACGAGGCCCTTCTACAAGCACATTGACACCGAGGTGGTGAAACGGAGCCAGCTCCGGATCGCTCCTTACCTGGCGCAGCTTCTGGCAAAGGAGAAGGTCTACCGGGTCGGGGAGCCGATCGCCATCGTGGTGGCGACCGACCGATACGTAGCCGAGGACGCCGCCGAGATGATCGAAGTCGACATCGATCCGCTGCCCGCCCTTGCCGGTCCTGAGGCGGCGTTGGCCGCCGATGCGCCAGCGATTCACGACTATATACCCGACAACATCGACCACAGCTTCACCATTCGGGCAGGGGACCCCGATAGGGAGATGGACGACTCCCAGCATCGCTTTACCGCCCGGTTCAGGTTCGGGCGAAGTGTCGGCTCGCCGATGGAGACACGTGGTGTGGTGGCCGAACCCGACACCAATCGGCAACGTCTTACGGTTTGGGCGACCACACAGCGTCCCCACTTGCTCCGCACATACATATCGGAGATGATCGGTCTTCCTGAGGAGGCGGTTCGGGTGGTCGCCCCCGACATGGGAGGCAGTTTTGGTGGGGGGATCTATGCCGAGGAGATCCTCATTGCCGCCGTTGGGTTCGATCTCAACCTTCCCGTTCGCTGGATCGAGGATCGTCGTGAGAATCTGGGGAACGCCCGCCAGACACGTGACCAGGACCACACCGTCGAGGTCGGATACGACGACGACGGCCGGATTCGGGTACTCAAGGACGACTTCGTGTGTGACTCGGGTGTCTACAACCCTTTCGCCATCACTCTCTCCTACAACACGGCTGCGCATATGCGGGGCCAGTTCAAGATCGACCATTTCGAGGCCTCGTGCCGTTCGGTGGTGACCAACAAATTGCAGAACACGCCGGTGAGAGGTGCGGGGCGCCCCGAGGCGATATTCGTTATGGACCGCGTGGTGGACATGGTTGCTCTGCGGACCGGTCACGATCCAGCCCATGTGCGACGTCTCAACCTGATCCCCGGCGAGGAGATGCCCTACGACATGGGAATGCTCTACCGCGACGGGGCGCCGGTCGAGTACGACTCCGGCAATTTCGTGGAGCAGTTCGACCTCGCCGCCGAGGCGATAGACCACGACGACTTCCGGGATCGACAGACCGGGATGAAGGCCGAAGGTCGATGCGTGGGAATCGGCTACTCCTCTCACGTGGAGGGCTCGGGGTTTGGCCCCCATGAGGGAGCGGTTGTCCGAATCGACGGAAGTGGCCATGTCACGGTGCACTCGGGTTGCAATCCCCATGGCCAAAGCCACGAGACGGTTCTCGCCCAGGTGTGTGCCGACGCGCTGGGTGTGGGTCCCGAGGACATCACGGTCAAGACGGGGGATACCAGCCTGCTTCCCCACGGGGGTGGCACCTTTGCCAGCCGAAGTGCCGTCACCGCTGGCTCTGCTGTCCACATGGCAGGTGTGCGGATGAAGGCGAAACTCGTTGAGTTGGCCGCATTCATTTTGGAAGCCAACGCCGACGATCTCGTGGTCGAGGAGGGCACGGTGAGTCCACGGGGTGGGCCAGGCTCGGCCCTCACCTTCGCAGAGCTGGCGGAACGAGCCGCCCCCGGCAACGAACTACCACCGGGAATGGACCCTGGTCTGGAGGTCGACAGCTACTTCGTTCCTCCTGCCGTGACCTACAGCTCGGGCACACACGCCGCCATCGTGGAAGTGGATCCGGAGACGGGCGGTATAGAGATCCTCGACTATGTCATCGTCGACGAGTGTGGCCAGGTGCTCAACCCGATGGTGCTCGATGGGCAACAACAGGGAGGGCTGGCCCACGGTGTCGGCAACGCACTCCTCGAAGAGGTGGTGTACGACGAGGACGGCCAGCACCTCAACCCCACATTTGTCGACTACCTGCTGCCGAGCGCCTGCGAGGCTCCATCGGTTAGGGTCCACCACCAGAAGCCCTATCTAACGCCGTTGAACCCGATCGGTGTCAAGGGAGCGGGGGAGGGAGCAACCTCTTCTGCCCCCGCCGCCCTCGCCAATGCGATCGTAGATGCAATGCTCCCGCTCGAGATCGAGGTCAGTGAGATCCCGATAACACCGGCCCGACTCCGCAAACTCATTGAGGAAGCCCGGGCCGCGGCGGCGGTATGAACCAGACCCCGGCGTGGCTCGGTCAAGCAATTCGTCGCAAGGAAGATCATCGTCTCCTCACCGGGCTCGCCTCCTATCTCGCGGACCTCCGACTTTCGGACACCGTGGAAATGGCGGTCCTGCGGAGCCCACTGGCACACGCAATCATCCGGTCAGTCGACACGACGAAGGCTCAGGCACTCGATGGTGTGATCCTGGTGGTAACCGGAGAGGACCTGGTGGGCTCGGTGCGACCGTTCACGGAGGTTGCCATCTCGTCGCCTCCCATCGTCGAGGAACGATCCAACATGAAGCTTGGGCCCTTCAAGACGCCGGTCGTCGCCATCGACAAGGTGGTTAGGGCGGGCGAGATCGTGGCGGTTGTGGTTGCCGTCGATCGGTATGTGGCCGAGGACGCGTTGGAGCTGATCGAGATGGATCTCGACCCGCTCCCTGTGGTGGTCGATCCCGAGGATGCCCTCAAGCCCGATGCCCCTGTCATCCACGAGCAGATGACCAGCAATCTCCATGCCTCCTTCACGATCGAGGTGGGTGACCCAGATGGGGCCCTGACCAAGTCACCCCACGTTATTCGGGACCGCTTCGTCTTTGGTCGCTCCGTTGGCAGCCCTATCGAGAACCGAGGGGTGCTCTCCTCATACGATCCTGCACAAGGCACTGTCACCCACTGGAGCACGACACAGAGGTCCCACTGGTTACGGGGCTATATCTCCTCGATGCTGTCGATCGCCGAGAGCGATGTGAGGGTGATCGCGCCCGAGATGGGCGGCAGCTTCGGGTCGGGCCTCTACCCCGAGGACATCATCGCAGCCCACCTCACGATGCGGCTGGGAAAACCGGTTCGCTGGCTGGAGGATCGTCGCGAGAACCTCCTCAACGCCCGACATGCCCGCGATCAGATTCATGATGTGGAGGTGGGCTTCGACGACGAGGGCAGGATCCTTGTCCTCCGTGATCACTTCATCCAGGATTGTGGCGCCCACAATCCGTACGGGGTCACCATTTCCTACAACACCGCCGCCAATCTGCGGGGTCAGTTCCACATCCCGGCGTTTCTTGCGGATGTTCGATGTGTCCTCACCAACAAGACCCCCAACACACCGGTGAGGGGTGCTGGTAGACCGGAGGCGGTTTTCGTG
>WHTL01000267.1 GCA_009377735.1 Acidimicrobiia bacterium | reverse complement strand
TTGAGGCCGGTCGATTGGCGACCGGAGGGCGGCAGTATCCCCAAGCGAATGGCAAAGATGTACTTGAGGACGAACGCCAGGAAAAAGATCGGGACGGCCACACCAACGAGAGACCCGATAATCGACCCGGTGTCGAGCAGGCTACCCCGGCGACGTGCCGCCATATAGCCGATCGGGATGGCGAGGCTCACCGCGATGATCAACGCCAACATACTCAGCTCGATGGTGGCAGGAAGCCGGGTGAGGAACACGTCCATGGCATCGGCGCCTCGTAGGACACCGTTGGATGTCCCGAAATCACCGGAAATGGCGCGCTCCACAAAGCGGGCATACTGCACCCAGATTGGCTGATCGAGCCCCAGGGCCTCCTCCAGCGCAGCGAGGGACTCTGCATCTCCCCGTACCCCGAGCAATGCACCAGCCGGCCCACCCGGGAGGCTGTGTAGCCAGGCGAAAAGCAGGACGCTGAGCACCACCAAGACGACCACCATCTGGGACACACGCCTGATGATGAATTTCAGCACCGAGTGCACTCCAGCACTCTATCGACCCTACTCCCAGACCCCGCCGGGTGCAGCACCTCTATCAGGAGATCACTCTTCGACGGTCACCGACGAGAACACCTCCGCCGTCAGCGGACTGGGCACCACACCCTGCACATTCGGCCCCACCACCAGAGCGGGTGGAGAATGGGAGATCGGAAGCCCGGGGAGGTACTCCTCCATGATCGTGACATTGAGTTCGGTATACGTCTGTGCTCGGACGTCAGCATCCGGTTCACTGTCGGCGGCTATCAACTCGTCCGTGAGCTGTTGACCCCAGTCGTACTCGTGGGTAGCGAACATATTCTGGTCAGACATGAAGAAAGTCCCGAGGAAATTGTCGGGTGTGTTGTAGTCCCCGGTCCAACCGATAAAGTAGGCAGGAGCCTCTGCTGCCAGGGTTGCGTCCAGATATCCACCGTTCCAGGGTTGGGCTACGGGATTGACAGTGATGCCTGCCGCCTCCCAGTCGTTCCGAACCGCCTCGAAGATCCGTTGTGGGTCCGGCATATACGGTCGTGACACCTCGGTGGGATACCAAAGGTCTATCGTCAAGTCCTCCTGGCCAGCATCGGCCAGCAGCTGTTGAGCGAGTTCGGGGTCGTACTCGAACGGCTCGAGGTCATCGTTGTAGCCAGTCACGGTATCAGGCATGAACTGGGTCGCCACGGTGGCCCCTTCCGGCAACTGGGTCGTCACCAGCTGCTCACGGTTGATGGCGTGGTACAAGGCTTCCCTCACCCGCTTGTCGCTCAGCTCAGGCATGTTTATGGGGCTCAACCCCAGGTAGAGAATATTGAATGCGGGTCTGACGAGAACCTGATTGCCGCCCTCCTCCAAGGCACCCCAGTCAACAGGATTCGGCAGGTCGTATCCGTGGATGGCACCGGCCTCCAGCTCCTGACGCCGGGTATTCTCGTCGGGGATGATCCGGAATACGAGCTCCTCGATCGTGGCGGGTTCACCCCAATAATCGTCGTTACGCTCCAATGTGACCGTGGCGTTTGCCTCGTCGTATTCGACGAACTTGAAGGGTCCGGTGCCCGTGGGATGCCCTGTCGTGTACTCCGGATAGACGAAACCCTCACCCTGGGCTTGGACATTGTTGGCGTCGTACTGCTCCAGGGCCGTTGGACTCGACATGGAGAAGGCGACATGACCGAGCAAGGTAGGGAACTTCGAGGTGGCCCGGGTTGTGGTGACCACCGCGGTGAACTCGTCGGTCACCTCACATGACTCATAGAGTGACTCGGAGTCCTCCTGATTGGCGAACCCACCGAAGTTGTTCACCCAGTAGCCCGAGACCGCGGCATTCTGGGCGGCTCCCGTCTGGTTGTACCACCGCTCGAAGTTGGCGCAAACCGCCTCGGCGTTAAACGGTGTCCCGTCGTGGAAGTTGACACCTTCACGCAGCTGGAAGGTCCACACCAACCCGTCGTCACTTGACTCCCAGCTCTCGGCAAGCGACGGAACGGCCTCAGCTGTCCCCGGCTCGAAGGCGAGGAGACCCTGGTAGATCTGACGACTGACTCGGAAGGTCTCACCATCGCTGGCGTAGAAGGGATCGAACCCGGCCGGTGCTCCGGCAGCGCCAAAGATGAACGTGCCCCCTCCACCTTCAGAAGCTGCTTCCGTCCCGTCCGTTCCCGCGTTCGCTGATTCGGTTCCATCCGTTGCCCCAGTCACCTCGATGGCTCCGGCCCCAGTCGTCTCGGGAGCCTCGCGTTGTGACTCGGCACAGGATGCCAACGCCAACATGAGGGCTAGCCAACCGGCAACTGCGATCACCTTACGATGTGACATTGGTGGATCCCTTCTCGACTCAGAATTTTGACCATAGCGATGGTCAGACCCACGCGCAACCATTCCATAAAGGTTCGAAGTTCTGCAGATAAAACCAATGAACCTTACCGACGCCCCTTTTCATACAATTACCTGATACTGAATTGTCCTTATTTCCTGTTGACACGGCAATCCCATGCATATAGCCTCGCCTCGGGAACATTAACAAGGTGGAGAGCTATTCGACCAGGAGGGAATCGTGAAGCATCCCCAGATCCGCCATTTGTTGGTGGGAGCCGTGTTCGTCGGGCTTCTGCTACCCGCGTGGCTCGCAATCCCGAGCGCGGCCGCTGACCCCACCGCACCCCAGACATGGGTACCTATCGGTGGCAGCTACGAAACCGAGACTCTCGAGGTGTTCGGCGTCGAAGTAGCCGAGCAAGCCACCGGGGAGACCGTAGACATATACGTCGTGCCGTCGAGTTATGGCGATGACCCTGCCGACCGAGAGGACAACTTGGCGCTGGCCCAGACCCGCACCGACCAGGTAGAGGCCGCATGCGACACAGTGGTCGACCTCGATCAGTTCCCTGGTGGTTGCGTGGCGACCCTGTTGCCTCTTCTGATGCGCGAGGACGCCATGAACGAGGCCAACTCGGTTCAGTTCACCGACCCCGAGACCGATGGCGTCTTCATCCTGGGTGGCGATCAGACCCTGGCGATGCGGGTTTTGTCGAATACACCAGCCGAGGAGAACATGGAAATTGGCTTCTCAAACGGCGTCGTGATTGGGGGCACCAGCGCCGGCAATGCCGTCCAGTCACGCTCCATGGGGGCCGGCTATCCCCCGGACGGTTTGCGATGGAACGCCCTTGAGAGGGATAAGTCGTTCATCTACTGGGGCGACGATCTTGCCAGCGATGAACGCGGCCTTTCCTTCGGTCTGCAAGACGTCATCCTCGACCAGCACTTCTACCAGAGGGGAAGGTTCGCCCGAACCCTGAGCTGGACGGGACAATCCGTCGCTCGTTACGGACTCCCTGGCAAGCTTGGTGTTGGAGTGGACCGGGCCACCGGTGTGATGATCGAAGACGGAGTCATCACCAGACCATTCGGATTCAGTTCCAGCGCGATCATCGATCACAGCAACGTTGAGCAGCCACAGTGGGTCGGTCCCAACGACACCCTCTCGGTTCAGGGTGTCCTCACCCACCTGATTGCACCAGGCACCGGCATGGCATATGACATCGACCACCGGTCCCCCATCCTCGACGGAAACCACGTCACGGTCCCGGAGCGGTTCCCCTTGCCC
The DNA here is from genome assembly GCA_009377735.1 of Acidimicrobiia bacterium. Taxonomy (GTDB): domain Bacteria; phylum Actinomycetota; class Acidimicrobiia; order Spongiisociales; family ZC4RG35; genus WHTL01. The sequence goes on along the minus strand of WHTL01000267.1, from coordinate 2,036 downwards.
TCACTCAAACAGAGTGGGCCAAGCGCCCTTTGGCTCGGTGGTGGGCAGAACGCCAACGTCGAATCTCAGCCACTCGCCGAGTTCGCCGACGCCGCCCAGACCCGCGGCAGTGGCGTCACCTCGATCGTGGTCATCGCCGCTGGATACCCATCCGCAGACGACTCCGAGACAGCGGCGACCGAATATGCCGATGCCCTCGCCGGTCTCGGTTGGAGTGGCGATGTAGACATAATCGTGCATGGTGAGGACCACCTTTCACTAGCAAGGATCGCCCGCGCCGCCGGAGTCCTCTTCATCGGTGGCGACCAGGCATTGATGTCCGATGCAGTCGAGGACGCGAAATTGGAGCGAGCGCTCAAACTGGCTGTTCAGATGCCCACACCGGTGATGACAGACGAGGCTGCAACCGCCGTCATGGGTGAACATTATGTGACCACACCCGACCCAGGCGACATCGACGAGGATGCTGCAGTCGCCATGTTCAGGGCCGATGGATCCCAGTTCGGCGACGGATTGGGAATCGTTGACGATGTGAGCCTGGAGCCGGTATTCACCTACCACTTCCGGTGGGGCCGCTTATACGGATCGGCATACAACGATCCGGACACGGTGGTCCTTGGTGTCAGCGAACTGACTGCCCTGCGATTGGATCGTGACGGTGGCACAGTCGTCGGCGAACGGTCAGTAATCGCGGCCGACGGGTCGGATGCCACCTGGATGGTGGGCAGCAACGGCACCCTCGGTGCCATCAATGTCTGGCTCGACGTGTTCGGTCCCGGCGACAATGTGGAGTAGCCCTGTCGAACAGGCAACCGATACTTTTTGGAGCCCGAGGGCCCTTAGAAACCTGTTCGGTCTAGGGTGACTGTGGTAAACGATTCCCACAACCTACGCACAGATTCGTTAATCTTGTTTGGGGCGGAAGACGGACCGATTGTGCAGAAGTCAGTCGTCGAGGATGCTCTCGACCAACTCAGGTCCATGATCCATCGGGGCGATATCGGCCCAGGCGGACAGCTTCCACCCGAGCGCGTCCTCGCCGAACAGCTCGGTGTCGGTCGCCTTAGCCTGCGGGACGCAATCGGACGTCTCACCTCCGAGGGCTACGTCGTCTCCAGGCGAGGAGCCAAGGGTGGAACTTTCGTGACCGAGTTGAAAAAGCCCTTCACCGACTGGGTCGTCGCGATGAGGGAGAGCCCCGAGAACCTCGATGAGATTCTCGAGATGCGGATCGCCCTGGAAAGTCGAGCGGCGGTGCTCGCCTGCCGTCGCCGAACAGACCATGACATAGTCGAAATGAAGGATGCACACGTTGGTTTCGACGGGGCTACCGCGGTCATCGAAAAACGTAATGCCGACAACAGGTTCCACCACGCCTTGGCTGACGCCTCGTCGAGTCGACTCCTCGTTAGCACACTCAGCGAGAATCGCGGGAGCCTCTTCCCTCCCACACATGCCGAGGTGTATGCCGAACTCCTCGCAACCAGAGGCAACGACCACACCGAGATTCTCAACGCTGTCATCGAACGGGACGAAGCTCGCGCATGCGAGGCTATCGAGGATCACGTCAGCGGTACCCGATCGGTGTTGTTGGAGCTCCTCGAGCGGTCTAGATAGACCGCAGGCTCGCCACCTCCCCCTCCGGGATGCTCCTATAGATGTCAAGCGGCCTTTTTGGTGGGTTGTTTGGGGGTGCGGAGGATCCCGATGATTTCGCGGGCCACGTAGCGTTTGAGGCAGCGGATCACCCCTTTTCGGGTTGCTCTTGGTTCTGCGAGTTTGCGTTCCATGTAGTCGATGGTGGGCTGGTGGTATCTGAGTCTGACGATGACGATCCGGTAGAGGGCAGCGTTGGCTTGCCGGTCACCGCCCCGGTTGAGTCGATGATGTTCTTGGCGGCCGGAGGAGGCGTCAACCGGGCTGACACCGCAGAGAGCAGCGAATGACGCCTCCGATTTGAGACGGTCCGGGTTGGACCCGGCAGCTATCAGCAGATCGGAGGCGACCTGGGGTCCCACCCCCACCAGGTCTAACAG
>WHTL01000335.1 GCA_009377735.1 Acidimicrobiia bacterium | reverse complement strand
GGCACCGGAAATAGCGACGGTGGTGGAGCCGCAGACGACGGCGCCGAGACCGCCAGTGCCGAACCGGTGAGCGATCCGACGATCACCATCACGGACATGGAGTTCTCCGGTGGGACCATCACGGTAGAGGCCGGAACCAAGGTGACCTGGGTGTGGGAAGACGCCCCCATGGAGCACAACGTCCATGGTGACGGGTTCGAAAGCCCCCTCCAGGCAGAAGGAACCTTCACCCACACCTTCAATGAGGTCGGCACGTACGACTACCAGTGCGACCCCCATCCGTTCATGACCGGAACCATCACGGTCGTCGAGAAGGAAGGTGCCTGAGTCGCCTCAAAGAGGCGACTCCACCTTCGAGGGACGATATCGTCTCCGACATGAACCAAAGCAGCCGTCGCTGGATGATCGACATTGGAATCGCAGCAGTCGTTGCAGCCGTGTTGTGCATCCAAGCGGCGGCTCCGTTCGAGCAGGACGCCATCCCCCCGGATTGGCGGGCCTACGGGACGATGGTCCTGATAGGTGGCGCACTACTCTTTCGGCGTCGCTACCCCATCGGAACGCTGGTGGCGAGTCTCCTCCTTCTGATGGCCTACTACTTCATGGGATTCGGGGCGGTGGGGGCAGTGTGGCCGCTATCCGCCGCATTGTTCAACGTGGCCCTCTTTGGCCGATGGAGGAGTGCAGTCGTCTTTGCTGGGGGCTTCGTGGTTTCCAGCAGCGCATGGCGTCTCATCTTCGAACCGGAGGGCAACACCGCCGCGGTGGTCTCAGATATCCTCACCGACATATCCCTCGCAACCGCCGTGATACTCGCTGGGGCGTTGATAACAAACCAACGCCAGCTTCGAGCGGAAATAAGGGCCCGCTCGGTTGCAGTCGCAGCCGAGAAGGAGGCAGAGGCACGTAGTCGGATGAGTGAGCAGCGGGTCCACCTCGCCCGTGAGGTTCACGATGTGGTGGCCCACGCCCTCGCCGGAATCGGGGTGCAGGCTCATCTTGCCGAAGAGATTGTCGATACCGACCGCGATGAAGCACGCAAGTCCATCCGAGCCATCATCGACACCACCAACGACGCAATCGGCCAGCTCAGGGAAACCGTTGGAAGCTTGCGAGGCGCCCCCACCGCTCCGCCGGTTCCTCCGAGCCTGCGCGATCTGGTGGAGGGCGTCGTCGGGGTGGATATCTCCTACAACAGCCAGGGCGACGTCACCACCATTCCAGATGAAATCGATCGGGTTGTCCGGGCAGTAGTTCGTGAGGCACTGACCAACACCGTGCGACATTCTGGAGCGACGGAAGCGACTGTGACCCTGATGCGAGACGACCACGTCGTTGGCGTCCAAGTCGCCGACAATGGCAAGGGTGGAACCCCGGTGGAAGGCGCAGGCATAAAGGGCATGCGAGAGCGCGTAGCCGAGGTGGGGGGTACGCTCACCGTTGGATCCCGCGACGAGGGAGGGTTCGTATTGACCACCGAGATCCCTATATGAACCAGGCGTCGGAGCCGATCCGGGTCCTGATCGCCGACGACCAGACCCTCGTCCGTGCCGGATTCTCCCAGTTGTTGGGGCGGACAGACGACATCGACATCGTCGGGGAGGCCACCGACGGTAGGGAGGCCGTCGAGATGGCACGTCAACACCGCCCCGATGTGATTCTCATGGATATCAGGATGCCCAACTTGGACGGTATCGAGGCCACCAAACGAGTCGTGTCGGATCCGATGCTCGAATCCACCCACGTGCTAATCCTCACCACCTTCGACGCCGATGAACTCGTATTCGAGTCTCTGCGGGTCGGTGCCTCGGGCTTCCTCCTCAAAGATGTTGAGCCCGAAGCCCTGCGCGATGCAGTCCGGGTCGTGGCCGCGGGTGACGCCCTGATTGCCCCGTCGGTTACTCGCCGACTCCTCGATCAATTCTCCGACCGACTCTCGGCTGGCGACTCAGCCTTGTTGGACCAACTCACCGATCGTGAGGAGCAAGTCCTGGAGTTGGTAGCCGGAGGGTTATCCAACGACGAGATCGCCACCAGGCTCTATCTCAGTCCGGCGACGGTGAAGACCCATGTCAACCGATCGATGACCAAGCTCGGTGTTCACGACCGCGCCGGTCTGGTGATCGTCGCCTACGAGAGCGGCTTGGTTCGACCGGGTGAGAGCTGACTCCCGGCCGATTGTACGTCCCCGACCTATCGGTATGCAGGTCGCCCAGGCTCTCCGTCAGCCCTTGACCTCGGGTTTCGCCCGCACCGGATCCTGCGGCCAGGAGTGTTTTGGGTATCGGCCCGCCATCTCCTTGCGGACCTCCTGGTAGCTGTCCTCCCAGAATCCTGCCAGATCCGAGGTGATCTGCACGGTGCGGTTGGCTGGCGACACCAGGTCGAGCGTCATCGGTTTCCCCCCGATCAGCGGTGTCTTGGTAGAGCCATACATGTCCTGCACCCGGACGGTGAGTGTTGGGGTCTCCCCCGAGTAGTCCACCCGGCGCCTCCTACCACTGGGGACTGTGATATGGGTTGGGGCTTGACGGTCGATGTCGACACTCTGGGGGTAGGGAAGCTGGCTGCGGAGAATGGTCACCAAATCGATCCGCTTCAGGTCATCGAGACCCCGCGGCTCCCTCAGGTACGGGGCGAGCCAAGACTCCAAGGTGTCCCGTAGATTCTGGTCGGACCAGTCGGGCCAATCTTCACCGAGGGTCTCGCGAAGATACGCCACCCTGGTGCGCAGCTCGGAGGCCTTGGCGATCAAGGGAAGGATACCGAGCCCCCGCTCGCGGATCTTTTCGATGATGGCCTGGGTCGTCGCCGCTCCTGGGGCGACCCGCTGGGTCGTTTCCTCCAGGACCAGGGCTCCCAGTTGGGATCGAGTTCGATCCACCAGACGATCCCCGTCCCAAACCGTCTCCACGATGTGGTCGATCTGATGGGAGAACACCGTGAGGACATCGGCGGGATCTATCCCTGCGGCGAGACGAATCCGGGTGTCCTTGCGTCGACCGTCGAGATCGGCCACCACTAGGAACTGTTCCGGCGCCAACGTGTCACGGGGAGGGGTGAAAGCCGAGGTGCCGATACGGAGCTGAAACCGCCCCGGACTCCCCCTACGCACCGCTAGACGATCGGGGTAGGCGAGGGCGAGCACTGGTCCGATACGGTCGGTGTCGACCGGTCCCCACCCCACCCCCGCCCGGTCACAGAGTTCACGGGCGCGGTCACGTAGACGGAAGACCGCGGGGCCTACCAGCGCCTGATGGCCGAAGCCTCGGTCGGTGATGGCCCGTACCCGCAATGAGATGTCGACAGGGACCTCATCGGGGCGACCCCGCATCGGGTCACGCTCGTCGATGAGTGTGGCCAGGATACAGGCCAGGGTGCCATCGCCCTCGGCGTCTACGACCATCCGGGCCAGACGGGGGTGCACGGGAAGACCGACCATGGCTCTACCTGTCTCGGTGAGGCGGTACCGATCGTCAAGGGCGCCAAGACGCGTCAGCAGGAGAAGAGCCTCCTCGACACTTCGCGGCGGTGGAGGCTCGAGAAACGGGAGCTCGGCAGGATCGCTTATCCCCCACGCGGCAAGCTCCAGCATGAACCCGGCAAGATCCACCTGGGTGATCTCGGGTTCTATCTGCGGCGGTCTGGCACCATGCTCCAAGCGGGACCAGGCACGTATTGCCACACCCGGCTCGATGCGACCTGCCCGTCCGGCGCGTTGATCGGCTGACGCTCTCGAGATGGGGATCGTGGTGAGACGTGTCATCCCGGTGCGGGCGTCATAACGAGGGGAGCGGGCCATCCCGGAATCGATCACGACCCGGACTCCCTCCACTGTGATGGAGGTCTCGGCGATGTCAGTGGAGAGGACCACCTTGCGGAAAGGAGGTGTCGGCGGAGAGATGGCTCGGTCCTGATCGGACGGAGGCAGCGACCCATGGAGACGATGCACCTCCGCAAGTACATTGTCCAAACGCTCTGCTACACGGTTAATCTCCCCCATTCCCGGAAGAAACACCAGCACATCGCCGCTGGGCTCGGTGTCGAGAGCCGTTCGCACCAACCCGGCTACGTGGTCATCCATCCGAATCCGTCCTCGGGGTGGTTGCCAGCGGATATCCACCGGGTGGCTCCGACCTTGGGCGGTGATGACGGGGACCGGAGGCTTCGATTCCGATGCACTCGAAAGGAAGCCGGCCACTCCTTCGGCATCGATTGTCGCCGACATAACCAG
>WHTL01000244.1 GCA_009377735.1 Acidimicrobiia bacterium | reverse complement strand
GGGAATTTCCTCGCGCAGGAGCTGTCGTACACCGAAAAAGACCTCAGGGAGTTTTGAATCGGCGCGGGCCACCGCCAGGAGCCCACGAAGACAACGGAGCATCTCTATCGTCTTCTCCCCCGCCCGCCGATTTGGCCGTTTCGACAGGCTGGGCGCCGCAATGGGTAGGTCGAGTACCTCTGTGGCGAAATGGTCGACCACCGAGGATGGCGAGTATCCCGAGTAGCCATACACATCGACCTGACCGAAAGCGTCCGACCATGGTTCCAGGAGCCCCGGGTACTCGAATCGGGGATGATCGATGTCGAGATCCACCTGACCCGGGAAGAGCCGTTGGGAATAGCCACTCCTAACCAGCTCCGCATATGACGACTCCATGTACTCCCATTGAGGTCGAAGATAGACGACCACCCGGACCCGCGTTACCCCGAGTCTCTCGCCAAGGGTTCGCACCCATCTAATCTTCCGTTCAACTCCCTCGGGGACGGAGAAATCCTCCGCCGATACGAGGACGGAGTCGATGTCGTGGTCCTTGGCCTCGGCGACAACATCGTCGGACCCACCAGCGTCGGGATCAAACATGTCCCAGCCACCCGCCTCCCTTGCCAGGTTGGCATGCCCCGTATACGGGGTTCGCCGTTGCCCATAGGCCCCTCGACCGGTGCTGGGATAGAGCAGACGGTCTGTGAGCAAGATCTCGCGACTGGCGGAGAGGGCACCCTGGATGGCCGTGGTACCGGTTTTGTGGGTGCCAATGTGCATTATCAGCTCGTCAACCATCGGATCCCCTGCTTATCGGAGCCCCGCTGTGAGGCCGACCTTGCACGGCGAGGGTAGCGGCGAGGGAGTAATGGTCAGATCCCCACGAAACGGGCGCCAGGGGTGGGCCGCGGTGGATCTCGATGGGTTGAGTGAGGTCGAGGTGGTCGTTCACCCACTTCACCTCGTGCGAGAACCGTTCGGTAAGCATGTCGACGACCTGCTTCGGTAGACGGATCGCACCATGTGGATTTGGGAAAAGACGAGTCACAGAGTCCCCAACGTCCCCGAGCCATATGGGATCTACCTCGGCGGCGCGGAGACGTTGCAATGTCTCCGCCTCTTCGAGGGTGTAGGGGCGCCCATATTGTTCTCGACCCTCCTCCTCGACTTCATCTGCGGTATCGATCCCGAGGAAGGAGGCGATCTGTTCCAGTGCCTCCGTGCGTTGACGAATGGGGAAGCTGGACGAGACGACGATCTTGGTCCGAGATGGGTGAAACCTGCTCTCGATCGTCTCGATCGTCTCCCGATACCCAGGTTGGTATACCTCTGACGCCCAATCTTCGAACGACTCTTCCATCGGTCCATGGTCGATCAGATCTGACCATCGCCGCAGGACGTCACCAGCAATGTCCTCCACCGCGAACACGACTTGGTCGTGGGTCGATTCGATGCCCGACGTTGGTACTACCCGTGAGACCCTAAGCCGTCCGGAGGCGCCAGCGAGCATCCCCCGAATCCCAGTCTCGAGGGTGGGGTGCGGGTCGACGAGATACATGGCACCGCCCGTCATGTGTCGTCATGGGTCTTGGGTTCATCCTCCGCCGGGGCGAGGGTGGAGCCCAGGACCGCGAGCGCTACCCGCTCCAAGCCGGACCCGGCCGTGGTTCTCTCTACGTCGGTGGTCATCTTGTGCTCAGGATCGATGAGCGGGACCTCCGTGGCGAACCGCTCGTGTTCGCCAATCCAGGCGAGCTCATCGCGAACCATCTCCTCGAGACGATCCAGGGTCTCCTCCCTGAACTCGATCTCGGTAGGGGGATGGGGATACATCTTGAGAAGGGAGACCGCCATCTCCTGGCCCGACAAATCGGCCACCCGGTTGACCTTGGCGATCCCCTCGAGTTCCTCAGGTCTGATGGCCCGCACGATCCTCGGAAGCTCGGGGGCGTCGACATCATCGAATCCACCGAAAACCCGCTGCGGAAGGTCCGACAGGACCACACATTCCACACCGACATAGTGGAGACCGTACGTTTCCTCGAGTTGTCGGAGCAGGTCCTCATATCCCAGGCGATAACGACGTTTCAGGAACTCGTCGAAGGCAAGACCGACACCACGCATTCGCACCGCCCTCGAATATGTCGTGAGGAGATGTTCGGTGACGGGACTCAGGTTCACCTCCACGGACACATCGAATCCGGTGTCGGCGCCGAGTGCGGTCAACTCTTCCAACCCATGGAGGGTCATGTTGGCCAGACCCTGGTTGGCGAAGTAGATGTCGCCGCCTATCTGGCTCAGGGACTTGGTGATCTCCTTCCTCAGGTCGGAGGAATCGGTGTCCCGGCCGCGCGTGAGGAGACCGATCATCGAATTGGTCAAGTCTTCCTCAATCACGCCGGTGATCGCCGTCGTGCCTCGTGCGGAGAGAACGGTGAAACGCTCCTCCAGCATCCGTGCCACCGTGTTCGCATAACGCTCGCTCGTCTCGAGCCGAAGGGTCAGGTTGCGCGTCTGGGCGCCATCGGCGACCGGTTGTAGTGCAGTGTCGCTTACGGAGGCACTGAAGTCGGCATACGTAGTGGCGGTGCGTCGGTTCTGGAACCGCTGAGCGCGTCTCTCATCGAGCTCGGCGGCGGCGTACGCTGCCACCACCTCCTCGGAGGGGCCGACGTCCATCACCTTCCCCTGCTTTAGCCAGAGCACCCGGTCACAGAAGTCGATAACGCTGTTCAGACTGTGAGAGACGAAGACGATGGTCCCCGATTGCTCCAGCAATCTCCTCATGCTTCCCACACTCTTCTCACGGAATGACTCATCCCCTACTGCGAGGACCTCATCGAGATACAGGATGTCTGGGTCGAGGGCCATTGACACCGAAAAGGCGAGCCGGGCGAACATACCCGACGAGTACGTTTTCACCGGTCTATCGATCGCCTCCTTCAACTCCGAGTAGTCGATGATCCAGTCGACGCGTTCGTCGACTTCCTCACGACTGAGACCTGCCGAGAGTCCCCCGAGATAGATGTTGCGACGTCCGGAGAGTTCGTTGTTGAAGCCGACACCTAGCTGTAGCAATGTGGAAGCCCGTCCCCGAACCACCACTTTGCCCTCATCGGGTCTCAGGGTCTTCGCCAGCACCCGCAGGAGGGTGCTCTTCCCTGCTCCGTTATGACCAATGATCCCGAACGCCTCACCCTTCTCGACCTCAAAACTGACATTGTCGAGTGCCGTCACCGGCTCCAACTTGCGAGGCTGTTTCTTGAGACTGCGGCGAAGGGTCGGCTTCTTGTCGACATAAGGACGGAATCGAACGGTGACCCCTTCGGCCTTAATGGCAGGAAGATTCATAGGTACCTCACCATCCGCCCCTCGATCTTGATGAAGCTGTACACACCTGCGACTAGGACCACTACGACCCACACCGCTGAGATAGCGAGGGCGGCCCCGTCGAACGGGTATCCGAGGAAGGCCGTGCGGTAGGCGGCCACGATCCCGAACATGGGGTTGACCCGGATCAGGTTCTGTACCAGGTCCGATTGATCGGCGATCATGTCTAGTGGCCAGATGACGGGTGTCAGATAGAACCAAAGACGCGAGATGTATGGAATGAAGTTCCCAATGTCTCGGAAGGGAACCGCTAGACGTGCCGTGGTCGTGGCCAGCCCCAGATTGAATAGAACCTGCAACGGGAACACGACAAGGAGCAGTAGTAGCTTCGCCGATGGCCAGATCCCCTCAACAAACAGTGCCAACAGCATGAGGAGACCCAGAGACGCCAGGAACCCCACAGTCGACTCGATGAGATCGGCGATCGGAAGGATCAATCGGGGGAACCTCTGATTCACCAACAGCTTGGAATTGCTGAGAATGCTGCGCGCTCCCCCGGTGAGGGCAGTGGTGGAGAACCGGAACACGAACATCCCCGCCATGAGATAGACCAAGAAGTCGTCGGGTCTCCGATCGGTGAAAAGGAGAGTGAACACCAGGAAGTAGACCCCACCGAGAAGGAGTGGGTTGAGAACCCACCATGCCAACCCGAGGGTGGTGGATGCGTTCTGTGCCCGGAGACGCCCCATCGCCAGGAACCAGGCAAAATCTCGACGTCTCCAAAGCTCTCTTAGATAGTCACGGGCCCGCGACCATAGACCGGGCTCCACAGTTTGAGTCATTGGCCCCCCATTCTACGGCAGCTGCGTTGAATTTCGGCCTATAGGAACGTCTTGACCCGCTGGGCCACCGACTCCGGGGTGAATCCCCACTCCTGGGCGATCGTCTGATACGGCGCTGACGCACCGAAGTGGTCGAGCCCGATCATGAGCCCGTCGCGTCCCACCCAACGCTCCCACCCGAAGGTGGCCGCGGCCTCGAGCGAGACCCGGGGAAGTCCTGATCCAATGACAGACTCCTGGTACGACTCGTCCTGAGCAGAGAAAAGCTCCCAGCAGGGGAGGCTGACCACCCGGGCCGATACGGCATCCCCATCGAGCAGTTCGGCCGCTTCCAGCGCCACATGGACCTCCGACCCGGTGGCGAGGATCACCACGTCGTCTCCGTCCCGCAGCACATAGCCGCCCTTGGCGAGACCACCACGTTCGCGTTCAAGAACTGGGATCCCCTGTCGGGTGTGGAGCAGGGTTACCGGGCCGTCGGTGCGGTTGAGTGCCACCTCCCACGCCTCTACCGTCTCGGTGGCATCGGCCGGCCGTATCACCCACATGTTGGGCATTGCCCGCAGTGTAGCCAAGTGCTCAATGGGCTGGTGGGTCGGGCCGTCCTCACCCAGGAACACCGAGTCGTGGGTGTAGACCCAAATCGACGGGGCGCCCATCAGTGCCGAGAGCCGCACCGCGGGACGCATGTAGTCGTTGAAGATGAAAAAGGTCGCTCCATAGGGGCGCAGACCGCCATGGAGGGCCAAACCGTTGGTGATGGTTCCCATGGCGTGCTCCCGCACCCCGAAGTGGATGTTGCGTCCGGTGTGGTCGTCGGCCGTCATGTAAGACGAGTCCTCGATCTCTGTCTTGGTGGACTCCACCAGATCCGCGGCGCCACCGAGGAACCCAGGCACCTTCTCAGCGATCTCCCCGAACACGTCCTTATTGACATTGCGGGTAGCGACGCTGTCTCCCGCCTCGTATCCGGGGCCATCGATCGTCACCGTGGTGGCTGACGGGTCGGCTTGCCCCTGGTTTCGCTCCTCCCAGTGGGAGAACGCCTCACGGCCTCGTTCCATGGCGTCGGAGAAGTACTTGTACACATCATCGGGCACCCAGAACGTCTCATCGACGGGTAGACCCAACGCTTCCTTGGCGAGTTTCACCTCGTCCTCGCCTAGGGGTGATCCGTGCGACGCCGCGGTGTCCTGTTTGTTGGGGGACCCATACCCGATGTGGGTGTGGCATATGACCAGTGAGGGGCGATCCTCCACCGAGAACGCATCCTCGGTCGCGGTCGCCACGGCATCGCGGTCGTGCCCATCGATGTCGAGGACATGCCAACCAACGGCCTCGAACCGTGCGGGGACGTCCTCGGAGAAGGTGATGTCGGTGTCCCCGTCGATCGAGATCTCGTTGTCGTCGTAGTAGTAGAGAAGACGACCCAGACCGAGGTGGCCGGCCAACGAGGAACTCTCCGCCGAGATTCCCTCCATGAGGTCTCCATCTGAGACGAACCCGATGGTGCGGTGGTCGTAGCGGTCCGATCCGAACCGTTCCCTCAGATGGGCCTCGGCGAGGGCGAAACCCACCCCGGTCCCGAACCCCTGACCTAGCGGGCCGGTAGTCATCTCGATGCCGATCTCCTGGTCGATCTCTGGATGGCCGGCGGTGTGGCTGCCAAACTGGCGGAACTCTTTGATCTGTTCCATCGGCATGGGGAACCCGGCCAGATGGAGCAGGGAGTAGAGGAGCATGGAACCGTGGCCGTTGCTAAGGACGAATCGGTCCCTGTTGGGCCAGGTGGGGTGGTCGGGGTCGACGGTGAGGTAGCGGCCCCAGACCACGGTGGCGATGTCAGCCATACCCATGGGCATGCCGGGATGTCCCGAATTCGCCTTCTGGACGGCGTCCATGGCCAAACCACGGATGGTGTTGGCGACCAAGTTCTCGATGTCGTTTCTGG
>WHTL01000281.1 GCA_009377735.1 Acidimicrobiia bacterium | reverse complement strand
GGACTCGTATTCGGCCAGCGGGCGATCACGGCCGACATCGTCTCCATGTCACAAGAACAAGCCTGCACGGCTGACTACAATCCGCGCACCTACCTAATAGCAGTGGATCGGGATCGGCTTCCCGAACCGCCATGGACCCAATTCGCAGGTCCTGACACCCGTCGTGGTACCAGGGTGCATTCCGATCTCCGCCAACCTGGGGCAGTTCTCGATGATGGCGACACCGACCCAGATTTTGTGCAACCGGAGGAAAGGAGTGTCGACGTTCCCGTGTTCATCGAAACCGACTTCCCATGGCCGGCGACGATCTCGACCAACGAGGACATCTCGACGATCGGACCGATGAACGAAACCCTGTGGGTGACTATCGAGGGAATCGCCGAACCACCCCCAGAATGGATTGCCGCTGCCGATGACCAAGGCCTCCTCGATGTCGAGTTGTTGCTGACCCCCGGTCCCGAACCGACGCTGACCATCTCCGCGGCCGGTAGGTCGATCAAGTATCGACCGCAAGAGGGTTAGCGAATAGGGATAGGCCCGTACGTTTCAGCCCGGGCAGACGAGAGCCGACCAGCCGACGCCTTCGTAGACCTCCCAGGCGGCCGCCGCGGTGTTGGGATCTGGACTGACGGGACTGGCATGACTGACTCCGGCACCTTCTGCCCGAGTAGCCCATTCGCCTTCTGTGTGCTGGAAGAGACCGATGCGTCCGTCGGCACTCACCCTGTCTACCTCAAAGTGCGAGGAGCACCAGGCGACCCGAACTGCTCGGCTCACATCTGGAGGGAGGAAGTACTTCTCCATCAGCCCTCTAACTGCCTTCGGTTCCAAGGTGCTGTCGGAAGTTTGCACAACTGCCGCTTTGGGTTCATTGATGGTGGTGGAAGTGACCGCCGTGCTGGGTGGTGGAGCTTCCCTGGCATGGTCGAATCCAGCGATCCTGCCCGCCCTTAGACCGGCATTAGAGACCACGACCTCTTCACTCGACCCTGTCGAGTACGCGGCGAATGCGGCGATGCTCAAAAGAAAGACCATCACACATCCACCCATGAATAGTGAACGATGCCAGCGCATTTTTGGGGTTTATCTCTCCCGGTACCGATGTCAGCGCGAGATCGGATGGTTCAACTTAACGAAACCCAGAGTTTTCCACAACCCCAAGTTCCCGACACCGAGTCGCGAACTTTGAAGTCGGACGCCCCCGGATTCGGGGACGTCTAAACCAGAAGTGTTGGGACCGGGTGGGCAGTAATGAGCGACGACCTCACTTGCCGAGACGAAGGGGGTGGTGCAGATGCCGTGGTGGTGGGTGGGAAACGGCTGCCGCGCAGAGCGATCTCACCGGCGAGCGCCGCGGCTAGGTGAAGCATCACGTAGTGCCACACCCAACCTCGACACCCACCCGACTCGACAGACAGGCGTCGGATCGCGGAGATGAGGTCGGACGGCCCCGACTACGCGAGGTGTGAGGCAGAGGCGGCCGTTGGGGGTCTGGGAGACGGAGTTCCCCAGAAGACACAGTCACAACTTGGTGAGCCAGGAGCGGTCGGAGAAGACCCGAGAGGTCGTGTCACCGCCGGAGCGGATTGCGTTCTCGGCGTCGCCTAGGTTGTCGGGCGGATCGAGGAAGACAACGTCGTTTGCCATTCCGTCGGCGAGGGTGGCGGCATCACCGTCGAGGATCACGGTTCCCCGATGGCCCAATTTGTTTAGGGCTGCGCCCACATCATCCGCGGCATGTCCCGGCCGATACTCAATGGATACCACCTCACGCGTGGAGTCGGCAATGGCCGTGGCGATCGACTCCACCTGATCCCATCCGGCGGTGGGGTCATCTATTCCGCTGTGGACCAACGCCAGGGAGTCCCCGTCACCGGGCCGGACGGAAACTCGTTGACGCGGGTGGTCACCGTAGGGCTCGACACGGGCGGGTGTCTGACGTCGCTGGGCGAGAAACTGGAGCGCCCACCGATAGCCCATCGTCCCCCGTCCCACGATGGAGGTGGAGCATACCTCTTCGATCACTGAATGACTCCGCCACTCTTCCCGGGCGTGGATATTGGAGATGTGCACCTCGACCGTGGGTCTGGCAATAGCCTCGATCGCATCACGGAGGGCGTAGGAGTAGTGCGTCAGGGCACCCGCATTTATCACCACGTCGGTCTCGGTATCCAACAGGGTGTGGAGGCGGTCGATGATTGCCCCCTCGTGGTTGGACTGATAGCAGATGACCTCGAGCCCAAGCGACGCGCCCCACGACAAAACCTGTGCCTCGAGGGCAGCGAAGTTGGTCTCGCCGTACACGTCGAAGTTTCGTCGACCCAACAGATTAAGATTGGGCCCGTTGACCGCCAGCACATCCATTTCTGCAATGGTAGAGAGGGTGGGACAACGGGGGCTGCACCGACACCACCACTGAATGGGCCATCATGGGGGCTACTGCAATGGGCGATCAACGATGAATCGAAATCAGAGAGCGAGAGTCATGCTGGCCTTGGTGGGTCTCTTGCTTGCGTCCTGTTCCGATGATGCCTTGGCCGGGATCGGAGCCGGTCCCTCCGATTGGATCTCGGTTTCGATGCCGTCGACAACGGTTGCCCCCACCACCACACTCCCCGCCGCCTTCGGGGTGAATGACGTCACCTGGTTCAACGACACCTTGGTCGAAGAGGTTCCCGACGACCCCGAACAGGTCCTCGAGGTGGTTCGGGATCGGAGGTCAGGTGATCGGTTCGTTCAGGTCAGCATGGCCGAGTTGGGCACGGTGCTTCCCGAAGTCGAGATCCCCGCCACGAGTGTGGAGCCGATCACCCATTTGACCAGTCAGCTCGTATTCGAGTCGGGTTCGTCGGATCTCAACAACGATCCTGTCGCCGCTTTTGGATGGTGGTCCGCCGAGCCCTACACCCAATCCCGTTCCACGGCCCAGATAGCGGTGCTCACGGTCGCCCTCGACTCTGACTCCGAGGACATCGGTGACTCCGACCTCACCTGCGACCGCTTTCCCGACCGGGAGCCATGTCTCACCACCGGGGTGGGCGCCGACACGCAATGGCAGTTCGAAACGGCAACCGGCATTACCAGCCTCTGGTATCAGGAGCCCTACCGCTATGAGCTCTTCATCAGGGACTCGGTTGAAGCCGATCTTGCCGACCGTATGCGAACCAGCTTCATCGACATCGGGTCGGTGCTTGCCGAAAGGGAGGCCAACCCTCCACCTTCGACAACCACGACCCTGCCAGCGGGGTAGGCCCCGGTGCCCTACCGGACAGGCCACTAGATGTTTCACGGCGGCGGAGGCTGGTGGAGCTACCTGAGGAACGATCCCAACCAACGGCTCGATCTCGACCGGCAGCTATTGCGACGAGTGTGGGGGTACGGTCGCCCCTATCGCCTCACCCTGGCCTTGGTGGTTCTCACCATCCTCGTGATCAGTGGGCTCGGTGTGGTGCCACCACTCCTGGTGCGATCCCTGATTGATGTGGCGATCGAGCAGAAGGATATGGGTCTGGTTTCCCTCCTCGGTGGGCTCATGGTGGCGGTTCCGCTGTTGAACGCCGCGGTGGGAGTTTTCCAAAGATTCCTGGCGGCTCGGGTGGGGGAAGGAATCATCTACGACCTGCGGCGAGAACTCTTTGCCCATCTCGAGGGTATGTCCCTCGGTTTCTTCACCAACACCAAGACGGGTGAGTTGATGAACCGTCTCAATAGCGATGTGGTGGGCGCCCAACAGGCTGTAACCGGCACCATGATGACGATCCTCTCCAACATCGTGTCCCTGGTTGCGGCCCTTGTGGTCATGTTCAGTGCCGACCTTCGGCTGACGCTCCTAGCCATCGCCGCATTCCCCCTCTTCGTCCTGCCCGCTCGTCGAGTGGCTCGAATCCTCCGCCGGATCACCGAGGAGCAGATGGAGCGACAGGCCGGCATGTCTGCGGTGCTCCAGGAGGTCTTCAATGTCTCGGGTGCCCTACTGGTCAAGATCTTCGGTCGAGAGGGGCACGAGCGTCGCCGCTTCGACAACGAGGCTTCTCAGGTTCGGGATCTCGGCATCCGGTCGGCTCTTGTTGGCAGGTGGTTCTTCGCCGGTCTCGGTCTCATCTCGGCGGTGGGCACCGCCGCAGTCTTCTGGCTCGGCGGTCGGCTCGTCATCAGCGGCGACATGACGGTCGGCACAATCGTGATGTTCTCGACTCTCCTCACCCAGCTGTACGGGCCACTCTCGGCGATCACAAACAGCCGCGTGGAGTTCGCTACCTCCCTGGTCTCGTTCGAGAGGGTTTTCGAGATCCTCGATATCGAACCCGAGATCGTGGAGGCCGACGAGCCCGTACATATCGCCGAGATCGAGGGCACGATTGAGTTCGATGCGGTGTGGTTCCGCTATGACGGTGACACACCGCAGGGTCTCGAGTCGGTGCGAAGAGTTAGTCGTCGCAACTTCGAGCCCGGAGGTGCCGTTCCCTCCGCCGTCGGTGATCGGCGATGGGCGCTCGAAGACCTGTCCTTTCGGATCGACAGTGGCGAGATGGTGGCTCTCGTCGGACCGTCGGGTGCCGGCAAGACCACCATTGGCTCCATGGTGGCCCGTCTTTACGACGCCGACCGTGGCGCAGTTTCCGTCGACGGTATCGATGTCCGGCGGCTGTCCTTCGAGACCCTGTCGTCCAATGTTGGAATCGTGACCCAGGACACCTATCTGTTCCACGACACCATCGCTGCCAACCTCCGATACGCCGACCCTGGCGCCGGGGACGCCCGTCTGGAGCGTGCCTGTCGGGCTGCCAACATCCATGATTTCATCGCCGGTCTCCCCGATGGCTATGAGACTGTGGTCGGGGAGCGGGGTCACCGTCTCTCGGGAGGTGAGAAGCAACGGATCGCCATTGCCAGGGTGATCCTCAAGGATCCCCGAATTCTCATTCTCGATGAGGCGACATCGCATCTTGATAACCGCTCCGAGGCACTGATCCAGCAGGCACTCGAGCGACTCATGGAAGGTCGCACCTCCCTTGTGATCGCACACCGGCTCACCACGGTCCGTGCGGCCGATCGAATTCTCGTGCTCGATCGCGGCCGTCTTGTCGAGTCGGGCACACACGAGGAGCTGCTGTCCCAACAAGATGGCCTCTACGCACTGCTTCATCGCACCGTGCTCTCCGAAACGGCGTGAGACCCGCCCATGGCATCTAGTCCAGAGAGACCGCCCAACCTGAAGGGCCTCACCGATGCTGCCGGCGCCTCGTTGTGGGCGGCGATGAACCACCACGATGACACCTGGGGGGTGAGGTCGTCGGATTGGGATGTGAACCAGAGCGAGGAAACTATCCTTTTCACCAACCGGGAGGACGGATCACAACGGACTGCCCCGGTTCAGATCATCGCCACACACG
>WHTL01000236.1 GCA_009377735.1 Acidimicrobiia bacterium | reverse complement strand
TCCCCATCCCAGCGGTGTCGTCCCTTATTGCCAGGGGGTGGGCGCCGAGTTGGATGGCCGCCACTTCACAAGACACCCAGGTCCGCAGACTCTGCTTGGCAAAGAAGAGCCCGATGGCCTGCCCCTGCAGCAACGTGCTGTTATGGGTGGGGTCGTCCTTCATCGCTGCCGCCGACTCGACAAGCGACCCGAGACCATCGCCATCAAAGTCGGCCATTCCGAGGAGGCTCATGTAGGGGTCACTCGCCACCCCGAGGCATCGCACCCGCGGTTCGGGCGGCGTCGATCATCGCTTGTCGAACCGGGGTTATTTCATCTGCGGCGAGAGTCCTGTCGTCTGCTCGCAGTCGGTATCTGATGGCCAATGCCTTTCGCCCCTCTCCGAGGGTTCCGCCGGTGAAAGCATCAAAGGGATGGGCCGTTTCCAATAGCTGGCCACCTGCTTCGGATGTCACGTCGACCAGGGACGCCACCGTCATCTCATCGGGCACCTCAAAGGAAAGGTCAAATTCGACATGGGGGTATCCACTCACCGGTTGGTATGCCTGTTGGGCTGATGATCGGAGGAGCATGGCGAGGTCAAGTTCGCCAATCGCAACTCTCCCGTCAAGATCAAAGGTCTTTGCGGTTTCGGGGTGCAGTTCGCCCACGTAACCCGCCGGTTGGCCGGCGATCTTCACCAAAGCTGTTCTGGTGGGGTGGAACCCGGGGGCAGCCTCTCGTTCCACACTGAGGTCGAGAGAAAGCCGGTAACCGATCGCCCTCAGGATCGAGAGGATAGTGAATGCGTCCGTGCCACGACCCGAGCCATCGAGGACGACATCGCCGAACACACCCGCAAGTGCCAGCCCAAGATGTTCCGGCTGCGAGGGGACCCGAAGGTCTTTTTGCCACGGATCGGCGTGAAAAACCCGACCTATCTCGAACAGAGCAACATCGGGGGTCCCCCGGCTCCTGTTGTACGAAACGGAGTGGAGAAGACCGGGCAGCAACGTCGGCCTCAGGAGGGCCTCCTCCTCGCGGAGGGGGTTAGTCACCGTCACCTGACGGTTCCACTCATGGCCCGACGGAGGATGGAAGGCCGCGATATCCGCCGGGTCGATCAGACTCAGGGTTATCGCCTGGTCCACGCCAAGGTCGGCCAACAGACGACGGAGAGCCGAGCCCCGTTGCTGCTCATTGGTAGGAGTCCCACTCAAACCGGGTCGGAGCCGGGAAGGAAATTTTTCGAAGCCGTGAATGCGGGCGATCTCCTCGATCAGATCGGCGGGACGGGTCACATCGGGACGGTATGTCGGCACGGTGACCTTCAGGGGATCGTCACCCACGACCTTCATGTTGAGTCTCTCCAGGAGGCCACGGCATTTGGAGAGGTCAAAGGCGTCTCCCAGTAAACGAGCTACGTAGTCGAGGTGAAGGGAGATCTCAACCGGTTGCGTCTGAGTGACCTCCACGTCGATCATTTCCGAGCGCACGGAGCCGTTTGCAACCTCGGCAATCATCCCGGCAGCCCTGTGCAGGGCCAACGGCGGGAGGTTGGGGTCGACACCCCTCTCGAAGCGTGTCGATGCCTCCGAGATCAGTCCGTGGGCTCTCGAGGTGTGCATGATCGATGGGGGGTGCCATGCCGCGGCTTCGAGCAGCACATTGGTGGTCGTCTCCGACACCTCCGTGCTCTCCCCGCCCATGGTCCCTGCCAGGGAGATGGGTCCGGTGTCATCACATATAATGACATCCTCCGTGCGCAGGGTCCGGGAGACACCGTCCAGGGTGGTGATGGTCTCACCGCTATTCGCTCTACGCACCAGAAGCCGATCGCCGGTGATCTTGTCGACGTCGAAGACGTGGAGCGGTTGTCCCAACTCCAGCATCACATAGTTGCCAACGTCCACAAGATTGGAAAGGGGGCGCACCCCAGCTTTCAGTAGCCGGTGCCGCACCCGCTGGGGTGAGGGTCCGACATCTACCTCGTCAATCTGATAGGCGGCGAACCGCGGACTTCCGTCTTCGACCACCACGTCCAGTGACAACGAGAGATCTACCGTCGTGAGATCGGGCGAGGGATTGCGGTAATCGATGTCGTACCACGCCGCCAGATCACGGGCGATGCCGACCATGGACATGGCGTCCGGGCGATTGGAGGTGATTGCAAGATCGAAAACGACGTCGGGGAGGTCCAACACGTCCTCGAGGGGCTCTCCCACCGGGGTCTCGTTATCGAGGACCAGGATCCCCTCCTCATCGTCCCCGATGCCCAACTCACTCTCGGAGCAAATCATTCCGTTCGACTCGATCCCGCGGATTGTCCTCACTCCAATTGTGAAATCCCCACCCAACACGGCGCCGGGCTGGGCGAAGGCAACCATCGCACCCTCCTCAAAGTTCCATGCCCCACATACCACATCGATGGGCTCCCCACCTGTCGTTATCTGACATAGTCGGATCTTGTCGGCATCGGGATGGGGGCCCACGGACGTCACCTTCGCAGTCACCACGTCCGTCCAGCCCACGCTCACTTCCTCCACCCCCTCAACCTCGTGTCCGACGAGGGCGAGCGTGTCGGCCAGCTCCCGGGTGTTGGTCGTGGGGAGATCGATGAAATCGGTTAGCCAGGAGAGTGGGACCTTCATGGGAACTGAGAGAGGAAGCGGGTGTCATTGAGAATGAAGTTGCGGATGTCGTTGATGTCGTGGCGGACCATTGCCATCCGCTCCACACCCATCCCAAATGCCCAACCGGTGACCTCGTCGGGGTCGTAGCCGACTGCTCGGAAGACATCGGGATCCACCATCCCGCATCCGAGCATCTCCAGCCAGCCGGCTCCCTTGCAGACACGACAGCCGGGTTCGCCACCATCGCAGTTGAAGCACGACACATCCAGCTCGGCGGAGGGCTCTGTGAACGGGAAGAAGTGTGGCCGGAAACGGACCACCGTCTCGGATCCGAAGAACTCCCGGGCAAAATGAGCGAGGGTTCCCTTGAGGTCGGCGAAGGTGATATCGGTGTCTACAGCCAGACCCTCGACCTGGTGGAACACGGGGAGATGACTAGCGTCGACGGCGTCGGTTCGATAGCACTTGCCAGGGACGATGATGTGTATCGGTGGTTCGTGGCTCTCCATCCAGCGTGCCTGGACCGGCGAGGTTTGGGTGCGGAGCAGCATCTCGTCGCGCGGGTCACCATAGTCGAGGTACATGGTGTCGGACTCGAGGCGAGCGGGGTGTGTCGCAGGGGTGTTGAGGGCGTCGAAGTTGTACCAGCCAAGATCGGCCTCTGGACCGTTGGCGACATGGAAACCCAACGCTCCAAAAATTTGGGATATCTCCTCGATGGTCTGCTGGACGAGATGGATCGCTCCCACACTCCGACCAATGACGGGGAGGGTGACGTCGATCGCCTCAGACTGGAGACGGCGATTGGTCTCCTCGAACTCGAGCAAGCGACGCTTTTCCGACTGCAGGCGATCCACTGTGGACGACACCTCGTTGAGCTTCGACCCGACCAAGGGGCGCTGCTCGGCGTCGAGGGAACCCATCGCACGGCGGATATCTCCAACAGGAGACTTGGGACCCACGAGCTTGTCCACGACAGAGGCGAGAGAGTCCAGGTCGTCGACCGCGGCGATCTCCTCGGGTGCCCTTTGTAGGACATCTTCTAGTGTCGGCAGCGGTTCCATAGGCGGAGAACACTAATTGTTGATCGGGTCAGCCCCGAATGCGCGGTGGAAGGCTGGTGTGGTGGGGTCAGACAACTGTGACCGCGACGCGGCAGATGAGGACTATGGGGCGGTGCGGAACCGTGGTCGAGGGTGTGGATTTGTGGACTCGTCGCGGCTTATCACAACGTCGACCTGATCCGGGCGGGCAAACCGTCGAGCGTGTGAATTTGTGGGCCAATCGCGGTTTATCACAACGTCGACCAACCCATGAGACGGTCGTCATCAGTCTCCGCCTAATCCGACCTTTGTGACACCTGGTAGGCGATGATGGCGCCTGCTATTGCGGCGTTGAGGCTCTCGGTGCCGGAATCCATGGGGATGGTGACCTTGGTGGAGGCGGCGACCACATAGTGCGGGAGACCATGGGACTCCGACCCGATCATGATCGCCCAGGGAACGTCGTCGAGGTCCTCCGGCGCTGACCCACCGGCAACGACAGTGGCCAGGAGACGAAGATCATCGAGCTCGTCGAGCCGTCCTACCGAAGTCACGGTCGTGCGGAAATGCCCACCGGCTCCGCCCCTGAGAACCTTGGGTGACCAGGGGTCGGTTGTTTCGGGGCCAACAACCATTGGGTAGCCGAAGGCGGCTGCGGTCCGGACTAGTGTTCCCAGATTCCCGGGGTCGGAGATCCCCCAGGTCACCAAAGCAGTCCTACCCAGGGGTCTGTGATGGGTCGGGATGGGTACTACGGCGATCGGGCCACGTGGTGTCTCGGTCCCAGCGAGACGCTTCATCACCTTTTCATCAACAATCACGATCTCCCCACCCGTCTCCGGCGGGATTTCACCCTCCATCACAAAGACCCGTACCGGTTCCATGCCGGATCGAATCGCCTCCACCAGGAGATGGGGTCCTTCGAGCAGGGTCAGACCGCTTGCCGCACGCTCCCTGACACGATGGAGCCGGGCCGCATCGACAACCTTGCGGTTTTGGAGCGACCGGATTGGCTCGTCGTTACTCGGCGTTGCGGGAGACCTCCACCAACTGGGCGAAAGCCCCGGGGTCGTTGACCGCGATGTCGGCCAACATCTTGCGATCGACTTCCACCTCTGCCGTCTTGAGACCGGCGATGAACTGGGAGTAGCTCATTCCGTTCTGACGGGCGGCGGCGTTGATCCGGGTGATCCAGAGACGACGGAACTCACCCTTGCGCGCCCTGCGGTCGCGGTATGCGTCCTAATGGGCATGCATGACCTGCTCATTGGCGGTACGAAAACGACGGCTCTTGGAACCCTTGTATCCCTTGGCCTGCTTGAGAACTTTCTGATGGGCCCGCCGACCGGTCGGGCCTCCTTTGACACGTGCCATTGTGGATACTCCTTCAGTCGTTCAATAGCTTCTTGGCGGTGCGACGATCACCGGGGGACAACTCGACATCGCCGGCACGGCGCCGAAAGACACCCTTACCCTTGGCGAGCTTGTTGTGGCCCCTGCCGGCCTGGCGACGCATATAACGCCCCGAGCCGGTCACCTTTATTCGTTTCTTGGCACCCTTATGGGTTTTTATCTTCGGCATGTTGAACTCCTTACTGGGAGGCTGTTGTGTCCGACTCTGCCGATTCCCCTTCTGTGGGCTTGGGATGCCTCCTGGGTGCGATGACCATCGTCATGCTTCGACCTTCGAGCTTTGGCGCCTGTTCGACGGCGCCGACATCGTCGAGCGTGTCGGCAAGGCGATGGAGCAGATCCCTACCAAACTCGGGGCGCTCCTGCTCTCGGCCACGGAATCTGATGTTGACCTTCACCTTGTCGCCCTCGCCGAGGAACTCCCGCGCTTTACGGGCGGTGATATCGAAGTCGTGATCACCTATCCGGACCTTCATCCGGAGCTCCTTGACACTGGTACGGGTCTGTTTCTTACGAGCCTCCCGCTCTTTTACGGATTGCTCGTATTTGTACTTCCCGTAATCCATGAGACGACACACCGGTGGTTTGGCGTTGGGGGCAACCTCAACCAGATCGAGTTCGAGTTGCTCCGCCAGCCAGATGGCCTCGGCGAGCTTCTTCACCCCGATCTGTGAACCATCGGGGGCGACGACCCGCACCTCGGCGGCACGGATATATCCATTCACACGCAGGTCTGCGATACCCAGTCCTCCTAGAATCGAAAAATCGCAACGGCCGGTTGCCGCTGCGATACCGTAAACGGACCGGGACCCCCTGTTATTCCGGGGTTCGGACCATTCGCCGTAATTGACCGCGTCTCACCCAATTTTGGTCGGTGGACGGGTGGGAAACAGCGGCTTCCGCTTCTTTTACTACCACATAGTGTACAGATATGGCGGCCGAGTGGGGAAATCAGACCGCTCTGAGCGCTAATGCCGAACCCACCGCAGCGAGGGCTGCCTCGTCCCCCTTGTTCTCCGATCCCTCCCCTGCCCTTTCCACGGCGTCCTGGACATCGTGGACGGCGAGGATGGCGTTGCCCACCGGGATCCCCTCATCGAGGGCGACACGTTGGATGCCCTCGGAGGCTCCAAACGCAACGATCTGATAGTGATCGGTGTCCCCCT
>WHTL01000205.1 GCA_009377735.1 Acidimicrobiia bacterium | reverse complement strand
CTATGGCTGGATAGGGGACGGGCTTTAGGGTTCGCGATGCTCCTCACTCTGTGACGAGGCTCAGATGGAATCTTGCGAGAACGTCAACCAATTCTGGGTCCTCGGCGGTCAGTGACTGTTCTTTGGCGTTGGCGAACTCACCGGGCTCGAATATCGCTCAGTTGCGGATGTCGTCACCGAGACGCGATAGGTAGCTGATCCCGGCGTAGGCAGCCTTACCAGCCTCATCGCTGAACTCGTAGACCATTCGCGATACTTCTTGGGTAAAGGCGCGTGGTGCACTGAGACGAATGGTGGCATTGTCGAGATCGTCCAGCCCGAAGTGAATCAAACGTGCGGCAAGCCTGCTGCGGAGATGTACGAGGGAGCGGCTGGGCCAACATCGGCGAACTGCCCTGCGACTGTGGCGGTTCCCATGGCTCTCTTCCTGAGCCAGGCGGCGGGAATGACACCAGGGGCATTGGTCGGGTATAGCTCGTCGGTGGGATCACTTGCGATGGGCTCGGCGAGGATGGCAGGTTCGGGCCGGAATCTCGCCAATGTCTCAAGAAAGGTCCCGATCCGCTCGGAGCTGGCGTACAGGACCCGGTACTGGCCATTCGGATCGTCATAGCGGTTCCCGAACGTGGCGTCCTCGCGGCGTATGCCCAGTGAGGCCAACCCCAGACTCTGCCGCGCCGACCAATCCGATACAACGGAATCGGTGGAGCCGATGATTCCAAATCGCAGATCATCCGCCGGCGACAAAAGCACGAGCAGCAGCCGCCACGGTAGGACCCACTTCGTCGAGATTACCCTCACGCAAAAGACGGGCAGGGGAGTGGTCGTCTAGCTGAGGGTTGAGCCCCTGAAACCATGCTTGGGCTGTCGCCCTATCGTCTACCTCAACGATCATGCTGGCGATCTGAAATGCTAACCGAAGATGACGCTGCGTTTCCAGGCCAGGCTGACGGTCGGCGTCGGCCCACTGGTGCACTGCCCTGGTCTCATTGACACCGCCGATGTAGGCCACCAGGCGGGCGCCAAGAATCTCGCGCAACTCCTTCACTACGGCGGCGAACCCAGCTCGCATGGCATGGGCATGCGACGATAGATCCGGTCGAGGAGCCGAAGCCACACTCATAACACCCCTTCCTTCACTGTATAATCACAGATGAGATCACATGTTAATCACAAGTCAGGAGGCATGGCAAGTTGTCTTGAGGTTCACCTGGTGTCGGGGATCACCTGCAAAGCCGGTAGACCTAGGGACGCTTGTGATCTCAACGGGCAGCTCCTCTAGAAAATAGCAAGTTCGGCGACGTGGTCTTACGACGAGCAAGCGTAGAGCCACCCCATTTGGGTCGGCGGTACTCGCTGGGGAGAGCGGCGAGCCATCTTGAGTCAGTCCCGTCATACCCTGTGACGATCAGAGGAGTAGATGAGAGCCAAGCTCCCGAAATAGGCCAACGACGCGACTCCGTCTTAGAACAAGATGACGCGACCGCGAGGCAGCAGCGCTAACGCGCGAGGCGGTAGATGTGTTCGACGACCTCGCGGCCAACGCCCTCGGCGTACGACGTTGCGGAACCGATCTGCACGAACCCCGCACGAACAAGTACCGTGGCCGAGCCGACGTTGTGCTCGGCGACGCGAGCCAAGAGCGGCCTGGTCGTCTTCACGCCGAGGAACGCATTGAGCGCGGCGGTGGCAAGTCCTTCGCCCCATCGAGCGGGGGCGATCCAATAGGTGACCTCACGGTCATCATACCTGGTGAAGCTCCCCACGGTCCCCACCAGGCCATCGCCGTCATCGATGGCGAGCAGGGTGCAGGTCGGATCGTTCCGGATACGCTCGTAATGGGCATCGAACGCGGCTCGATCAGACGGGTCTGCACGGGTGAACGCCGCCATCTCAACCGCACGCGGATCCTTCTCCCACTCGAAGAGGTCGTCTAGGTCAGCATCGTCAAGACTTCGAAGCACCAAGGTCACACGTATCACCGTACCGGTGAGCGCGTACAAAGCCGCGCTGATGGCCCGAGAATGGCCCCGTGGCTGAACGGTGAGCAGAGCCGACACTTGATAGTTCCGCACCGAGGTCGCCGTTGATCCCGAGCGTCACTTTCGGGATCCGGTGGGAAACCCTAGCCGCCATGAGTGATCCACCAACGAAACCCGGATCAGGTAAACCTCATATCGAAACCACACCAAACCCGAAGGTCCACCCAACCATGACAGACAGCACGGGGTCGCAAGGTTGAGGTCGGACGGCCCCGACCACGCGAGAAGTGAGAGGGAGGCAGCCGTTGGGGGTCTGGGGGACGGAGGCCCCCAGAGATAAGAGTCCCCCAGAGGAGACAGCTACCCTGCCTGGCAGGCATGGCCTCTTATCTCACCACCGAAGACCTCGACGTTGCGGACCGCAGGATTCTGGTCCGCACCGACCTCAATGTCCCCCTCGAGGAAGGAACCGTCTCCGACGACTACCGGATCATTAAAGCGTTGTCCGCCGTCGAGCGTCTCCGAAATCAGGGCGCAATTGTCGTGGTAGCCAGTCATTTGGGTCGACCAAAGGGTGTTAACCCTGACCTTTCAATGCAGCCGGTAGCTGAGCGGATGTCCCAACTCGGCGGATTCGAGGTGCGACATTTGGATGCGGTGGTAGGTCCATCCGTGAAGCAGGCGGTGGCAGAGGCGAAACCCGGTGATGTCGTAATGCTGGAGAACACCCGGTTTGAACCTGGTGAGACGGAGAACGACCCCGAGCTGGCTGCCGCCTTGGCCACCCTTGCCGACTACTTCGTGGAAGATGCCTTTGGGTCGGTACATCGTGCCCATGCCTCGACGGTTGGGGTGGCAGAGCTGGTTCGTAGTGCCGCCGGTCCGCTCCTGCACCGAGAACTAACCGAGATGGGGAAGCTCTCTGACCCCAACCATCCCTATGTCGTAGTGCTCGGGGGGGCAAAGGTTTCCGACAAGTTGGGTGTCATCAAGAGCCTCCTCCCCACCGTTGACACGATGCTGGTCGGCGGTGGAATGTGTTTCACCCTGATGAAGGCACAGGGATTGGAAGTGGGCAACAGCATGGTTCAAGACGACATGCTGGACCAGGTGGCGAAACTCGTCGATGGACCGTATGGCGCCCGGATCGTCCTTCCCACCGATGTGGTGGTCGCCCCCGAGTTTGCCGAGAGCGCTCCGCCCAGGGTTGTTTCCGCACAGGAGATGCCACCCGATCAGATGGGTCTCGACATCGGACCAGACACCGCTGCGGCCTTCGCCGCCATTCTCGACGATGCCGAGTGCGTATTCTGGAACGGGCCCATGGGAGTGTTCGAATGGGAGAACTTCCGACAGGGCACCGCAAAGGTTGCCGAGGGCATGGCCGAGGCCAACGGGTTCACCGTGGTGGGAGGAGGAGACTCGGTGGCGGCGATCCGCATGCTGGATCGCGAGGATGACATCAGCCACGTATCGACAGGTGGGGGCGCGGGGCTGGAGTTGTTGGAGGGCAAGAAACTACCGGGCATAGCCGTACTGGAGAAATGGAAAGATGACTGAGCGTAAGGATTTGATCGTCGGCAACTGGAAGATGAACAGCACCCATCTGGAGGCGATCCAGATGGTCCAGAAGCTGTTCTACCGACTCGTGGCCACGGACTATGACCGGGTGGAGGTTGTCGTGGGACCACCCTTCACCAGCTTGCGCTCCATCCAGACGGTGATCGAGTCCGACAGCATGCCTATTGGGCTGGCCGCGCAGAATGTCTACTGGGAGGCCGAAGGTGCCTTTACAGGCGAGGTTTCCCCACCGATGCTCGCCGAGCTGCGGGTAGGACATATCATCGTGGGACACTCGGAGCGGCGTGCCTACTTCGGTGAGACCGATGAGACGGTGAACAAACGAGTCAAGGCAACCATCGCCCACGAGATGAAGCCCATCGTGTGCGTTGGGGAGACTCTCGACCAACGAGAAGCCGATCAAACCGCAGAAGTCCTGGTTACCCAGGTGAAGGGCGGTCTCAATGGCGTGCCTCCGGAGGATGTCGCCGAGTCGGCCATCGCTTACGAGCCCGTTTGGGCAATTGGGACGGGACGTCATGCCGACGCAGATACCGCCGGTGTCGGATGTGGGCTCATCCGTTCTACCGTCGCCGAGTCACACGGAGATGAAGCGGCTGGGAGTGTCAGGATCCTCTACGGAGGTTCGGTAAGCCCAGGGAACATCAAGGACTTCATGGCGAAACGAGACATCGACGGCGCCTTGGTGGGTGGCGCCTCCCTCGATCCCGATACCTTTGCCGCCGTGGTTCGCTACTGGGAGTAAAGATGACCCACACGCTTGTCCTTCTCAGGCATGGTCAGTCCACCTGGAACTTGGAGAATCTCTTCACAGGGTGGACCGATGTGCCTCTCACCGAGCTGGGTGTGGAGGAAGCACACCAGGGCGGTCTTGCCATGTTGGAGGAGGGAATCCTTCCCGATATCTGTCACACCTCGGTACAGATCCGTGCGATCCGCACCGCCGAGATCACCCTTAACACCATGGAACGATCTTGGATCCCCGTGCGTCGTCACTGGCGGCTCAACGAGCGTCACTACGGGGCACTCCAGGGTCTCAACAAGGCGGAGACAGCCGAGAAGTATGGGGACGAGCAGGTGTTGGAATGGCGTCGCTCCTACAACACTCGACCACCAGACCTCGAGTTGGACGACGAACGGCACCCCCGGAATGACCCCCGTTATGACAGTCTACCGCCTGAGTTGCTGCCCAGCTCCGAGTGCCTCGCCGATGTGGTAAACCGAATGCTGCCCTATTGGTACGACTTCATCGTGCCCGATCTGAGAGAGGGCAAGACCCCAATGATCTCTGCCCACGGAAACTCCCTTCGTGCGCTGGTGAAGCACCTCGACGACATAGGCGAGGAGGAGATCGTCGGTCTCAACATCCCCACCGGGGTCCCACTCGTGTATCAGATCGACGAGAACATGGAGGCGCTTTCGAGCCGCTATCTGGGCGACCAGGACGCAATTGCTGCCGCTTCCAAGGCCGTGGCGGAGCAGGCAAAGGGCTAAGGGCTAGTCGGAGACCCGAGTTCGCCAGGCGGATCCCCGGGTGGCAACGGTTGCCAGGAGCGAGTCCAGCAGTGTCTCCAGTCGCTCTGCGGGGAACCTGTCGGGGTCAAAGAGAGTTTGAACCACCAGACCATGGGTGAAGGCAGTGACGATGTCGATCACTGTCTCGGGGTCGGTGCCGACAATCTCACCGCTGTCGATTGCCTCGCTCACGATTGGGCGGAGTCGCTCCCGCCATCGGTCGTAGCGTCGTGCCTCGTGGACGCTGAAGTCTTCGTCGGCCAGAGCGAGATCCCAGAAGCTCACCCAGATCCGGCTCAGCACCGCCCTTTCGGGGTTGGTGGGGAGCACTATCCACAAGCGGGTTCGCAAACCCGCGATTCCATGTAATGGATCCGAGTCGGCCAGTTCCCGATCGGACTGCTCGTGGAGCATTTCGAGAGCATGCAACACCAGCGCCCTCTTGTTCGGAAAGTAGTGGGTGAGGAGGCCGGTGGTGGCGTTCATCTCCCTTGCCACACCGCGCAGGCTGAGACCCGCAAACCCAGTGGCGGCCAATACCCGCCATACAGCGGACGCGACATCGCGGCGCCTTGAATCATGGTCGATAGGTGCTGGGATGCCGCTTCCCTTTTCTCGACTGGCTTTATATGCTAGTACACAACAAGCGTTATGTACGAGGATTGTGATGCTCAGCAAGAAGATAGGAGAGACCGAGCTCCGTTCATTGGAGCCGTGGCGGGCCGCCGAGTTCTACGCCTACGCCGAGGCCAATCGAGCCGAGCTGGGTGCTTGGCTGGGATGGGTGCCCCTCGTTATAGATCAGGGGAGTGCCCGTGACTTCCTGCAGAGGTATGCAGATCAGACAGCCAAGGACGGTGGTCGGATCTACGGTCTCTGGCTCGACCATCAGCTCATCGGAGGCACCCTCTTCCGTGTGTTTGATGCTCATAACTCGGTCTGTGAGCTCGGGGTCTGGTTAAGTGCCGACGTGCGGGGGAGGGGTTACATCACCCGAGCGGCACAGGCCATGATCGATTGGGCTATCGAAGAACGAGGAATACGGCGGGTGGAATGGCAGTGCACCACCGACAACAAGGGGAGCATTGCCGTCGCGCAACGTCTCGGCATGACCAGGGAAGGCGTCAAGCGCCGTGCGGTCGAGCACCAAGGGGAAATCCACGACGTCGAGCAATGGGCCCTGGTGGCACAACACTCGCGGTAGGCGCGACCGAATCATATCCCGGAGCTACTCTTCTCGACCCGGCTCCCCGGTTGCCCCGTTGCCCCCTTCCAAAGTTCCTAGCCTGTTATGAGCGGCTCATAGGCCCGTGGTATCATCGGGGGGTTCCCGACCGAAGACCACCCATGGAAATTGTACGCGCCATAGTCACAGTGTTTCACCTGCTTCTCTCATTGGGGTTGGTGGCGCTCATCCTTCTCCAATCTGGCAAGGGCGGGGGACTGTCCGACGTTTTCGGCGGTGGGATGTCCGCATCGAGTCTCGGTGGCTCCACTGTGGTCGAACGGAATCTGAGCCGGCTCACGGTGGTAGTAGCGACGTTGTTCGGGATCACCACCATCACCCTCGCTATCCTTCTTTCTTAACCACTCGCGTCGGAGTGGCGGAACTGGCAGACGCGCTAGGTTGAGGGCCTAGTGGGCTTTACGGCCCGTGGAGGTTCAAGTCCTCTCTCCGACACCACGAAACCCCCGCTATCACGGGGGTTTCTGTTTGGTCTCGACGGCTTCACGCTGCCCACTGATGGAGCTGATTGACTAACACTTCTACCGAGATCCCCGACTTCGCTCCGAACAGTGGTGCTGTTGGCGAGCTGCGGCCCGAGTCGCTCCGGGACCGAAACTGCGGTCAATTCCTTGTCCCATCCTGCTCGCCACCATCAGACAAGGAATGCCAGACAAGGAGGCACGTCATGGAAAGATATTCACTCACCGGTGAAGACCGGGACCGAGCGGACCAGCTCCTCGAGAACACGAAAACCCTGCAAGACG
>WHTL01000361.1 GCA_009377735.1 Acidimicrobiia bacterium | reverse complement strand
GTGCCGAGTTCGGCGGGTACGGTGAACCGGGCTGATCCGTTGTACTTCGTGGCCGTGTCGAACAATCCGTCGGCGTGGATCTCCAACGGTGGTGGCGCCCAGCGGCTGCCGTCGGCCTCGCGCAGCACGGCGACGTCGATCTCGCGGCCATGGACGACCTGCTCGATGAGAATCCGGTCGTCGTAGTGCGCGGCGGTGCACAGAGCCTCACCGAGTTGGCCGGCTTCCCGGACCAAAGTGACACCGTAGCTGGACCCGGCAGAGACCGGTTTGACGACAACGTCTGCCTCGAATTCGATGCCTCCCACGTCGGCTGGGCGTACCAGGCGTCCGAGGGCGGTGCGTATCCCGATGGCTTCGGCGACGAGCTTGGTCGCCAACTTGTCCATGCCGACTGCCCCCGCCCGCAGCCCGGAGCCGGCCACGGGTTTGTGGGTGAGGACGCATAACGCTGCCAGCGTCCCATCCTCACCAAAAGGACCGTGAACTGCGGGGAATACCACATCCGCTTGTTCAAGGAGCGTCAGTGCCGCTGCCAGTGAGGCGGCAGCGCTCTCGCCGAGCGGTTCCTTCCCCTGTCGCCATCGTCCGTCGCGGCCGATGGTGAGGGTGCTGACCTCGAACCCGCGGCGGCGTAGCGCGCCCTCGATGGCGGCTGCCGTTTCCAAGGAGACGTCGTGTTCGGCGTTCTGTCCGCCGCCGATGACCAAGACGTGTTGCGTCATATGATCGTCCTTCTCACTCGTGGTCCGAGGCCTGTCACGATGGTGTGGGGAATGGTCCCGGCCCAACAGGCCCAGTCGTAGATTGTCGGAGTGAGGCCGCCCTGTGGGCCAAACACGGTCGCGGTCGTGCCGGGTGGGAAGGAATCCGCTCCGGTGTCGATGACGATCTGGCCCATCGAAACCCGTCCGACCACCGGGTAGCGTCTTCCGTGGATTTCCACCGAGGCCTCCGAGCTGATCTCTCGCGGGATTCCATCGGCGTACCCGAGAGGCAGGACGCTGAGGCTGGTAGACGTGTCAGTGATGTATGTGCCGCCATAGCCGACCGGTGTACCTGCCTTTGCGGTTGCGCTGTGCACGATCGGTGCGGTCAGACGAGACGCGCCGTGCAGTTCGGTAGTCTCGGATGGGTCGATGCCGACAAGACCGGCCCCCAAGCGGACCATTCCGAAGTGGGTTGCCGGATCGGTCAATATCCCTGAGGTTGCAGCCAGATGGGTGAGCGGCGCACCGAACCCCGCTTCCATGATCGCCTTTCTGGCTTGGTACATGCGCGAGATTGCCGGCGCGTTCACCTCGGATTCGGCTTGGTCGGCCAACGGCAGATGCCCCATGAGGCCCACAACGCGGACCTTCCCCCGCTGGTGTCCGTGCCATGCGCGTGCGATCAGCGCATCCCACTCATGTACCGGACAGCCCCCTCGGGCCATGCCGGTGTCCATGTGCAGGTGGACCCGTACGGCAGCAGGCGAGGTCTGCTTGAGTAATGCTTCTAGCTCCTCGAGCGATCCGACCGCGATGTCGATCCTGCCGGTCGCAGCGGCCTCGGCATCGAAACCGGACGGGTTCAACCACGTCAGGATCGGCACGGTGAGCCCTGCCGCGCGCAGCGCTGACGCCTCCTCTATGTCTGTTGTGCCGAGCCATTCTGCTCCGGCGGAGATCGCAGCCTGCGCGACCGTGATCGCTCCGTGTCCGTACCCATCTGCTTTGACCACTGCCATGATTCGGGAGCCCGTCCGAGCCCGTGCGATCGCCATGTTCTTCCCGACCGCCTCGGGGATCGTTTGCAGCGAGGGAGGTAAAAGGTCCACGAGGCCGAGCTGGGATAAGCCGAGTGTGCTGGTCACCGTTGCATCCTCGGATCCTGAGTTGGGTCGGCATACATGGGCGGGCAGTCGTGATCGATCGCTTCGACGCGCAGTTCGTAGTGCCAGGGTTCGTTGCCGTAGATCTGGCACAGCCCGTACTCGGCGCCGTGTTCGGACAGCCACGCCCTGGCATCGGAGGGCCCGATATCGACCGCGTCCCCCGACACGTGAGCAGACGTCTCCGGAGTCGCAACCCACCGAGCTGCTTCCTCTTCAGACCCGTACTCGGAGACCGCCTCGCGAAGAAGCTGATCCTGGTATTCCGGGGAACGCCAGCCACTGTTGAGGTGGAACTCGACCCCGTCGTCCGCGGCATCCGTTGCAGCCTGGCGGAGGGCACCGAGGAGAGCTGGGTCGAGGTTGGCTACACCCGGAATCTCGTCATCAAAGACCGTGGTGCCGTCGGGGGCAGCGTCGCCATCTGCCTCGCCAGGTGCACGACTGCTGTGGCGATGGCGAGTGTCGCTGGGTGATGCGGCCCAGGGAGGTGATGCGACCGAGGAGGGTGACGCGACTGAGGAGGGTGACGCGACGGAGGAAGGTGACGCGACCGAGGAAGGTGACGCGGTCGGGGAGGACGAGAACGCCAACGACTGGCGACTGAGAACACCGATGAGCGTCGCGCTGACGACTACAAGGGCAGCGAGGATGGTCGATCGGGTACGGCGGGGTGCTGTTCGTGCTGGTTCGCTGTAGGGCATGCCTCCAGTCAAGGCAGCGTGGTGTTGCCAGCACGTATGAGGTTTTAGATATACCGACGATATGCTCCGGTTCGTAGCATCGAGGGTGTATGCATTGCGTTGATCGTCGAGGACGAACCCTTTCTGGCTCGACCCGGAGTCGGTTGATGAGCTGGTCAATGACTATCTACGCGGGCAGACCGCCTACGAACTGGCCGCCGACAATGGGTCAACAGCTGAACACACTGTGCTGGAGCCAGCCCCGAACACGTGCACACGGCTTGTCTGAGGGCGCTCTCGTTCGACCGTGGCACGGGTTCGGAACTTTTTGTGTTGGAACTAGTCGGTCTCGCTCGACAGTCGGCGGGCTGCAAGCGCCATCGTCACCAGGGCGATACCCCCGAGGGCAACGAGGGCCGTGACGTTCCAATCCCCTCTGTGCCAGGGGTCGGAGACGGCATCAACGAGGGGGCCCATCGGGGTAAAGCTGACGAAGGTATTGATCGAGTCGGGGAGGATCGCCGGTGGCGGTCCGCCGCCGGCGATAAAGAAAAGGCCAAAGAAGAGAAGCAAACCGAGTCCCTGGGCGGCACGCGACGTGGGGAGGACGGCTCCCAGAAGGCTCCCTATGCCGGCAAAGGCGAGTGTCCCCAGAGCGAAACCGACCACCACACCCAGGGCGGAGTCAGGCTCGGAAAGGTCGTAGAAGGCGAATCCGATGGCAACCATGGCCGCCACCCCGAAAACAACCAGGGCCGCCATGACTGTTGTTTGCGCTGGGATCATGGTCCAGCCCGGTACCCCCGACGCACGGAACCGGCGCAACACGCCACCGTTGCGATAACCGGAGAGATGTGTTGGGATCCCGAGGAGACCCATAACGGCCACGGTGGCCGAGGCATACACCGGAACGTAGAAGTCGGTTCCCCCGATACCACCCATCTCGGGATCGGGCTCGTTCCCGAACGACATCACCAAGAGGACCATGAGCACGATGGGGAACAGGAGGCTCATGAGAAGAGTGAGCGGCTCACGAGTGAGCAGCTTGATCTCGGACCATACGATACCAAATGTCATGATGCCTCCCGGCTGGTCAAACTGCGTCCTGTCATGGAGAGAAAGACGTCCTCGAGCGAGGGGTGATGGGTGCGAAAGTCGGTGGGAAAGAAACCCTGGTCAGCTAGGGCCG
>WHTL01000391.1 GCA_009377735.1 Acidimicrobiia bacterium | reverse complement strand
GGTGAGGGTGATATCACCCGACGTCGGCGGTGGCTTCGGTGTCAAGGCCCAGGCGTATCCCGAGGAGGTGGCGTGCGCCCTCGCCGCTCTCGCTCTCCGCCGCCCAGTCCGCTGGATCGAGGACCGTCGCGAGCATTTCGTGGCGAGTCACCACTCGCGGGAACACCTCCACGATGCCACCCTCCACTACACCGACGACGGGCAGATCACCGCCCTGGACGCGGAGCTCTGGGTCGACATGGGTGCCTATTCGGTCTTTCCCTGGACCGCGACGATGGACACCGGGATGGCGATGGGCATCCTCCCCGGTCCCTACCGGTTCACCGGCTACTCCGTGGTGGGCCACCCCACCTGCACCAACAAGACACCTTATGGCGCCTACCGCGGCGTGTCCCGCCCGGCGGCATGTTTCACCATCGAACGACTGGTGGACTGGATGGCCCGCGACCTGGGACGGGACCGCCTCGAGATCCGTCGTCAGAACCTGGTGACAAACACCGACTACCCGTGGACCAACGCCGGCGGCCTCGTCTACGACGGAGGCTCTCTGGTGGAGTCCCTCGACACGATGCGGGAGTGGATCGGCTACGACGATCTCACCACCCGCCTCGCCGACGACCGCAGAATGGGCCGACTGCGCGGCCTGGGTCTGGCGGTGTTCACCGAGCAGACCGCCCACACCACCGAGGAGTTCAAGAAGAGAGGTGTCCCCATCGTCTTCGGGTACGAGACCGCGGCCCTTCGTCTCGATTCCACCGGCCATCTCACCATCTCGGCATCGATCCACAGCCACGGACAGGGTCTGGAGACCACCCTGGCCCAGTTCGTCGGTGACACCCTCGGTCTTCCCCTGGAACGCATCAAGGTGGTGTTCGGTGACACCGACCAAGTCCCCTACGGTGCGGGGACGTTCGCCTCTCGCTCAGCGGTCCTCGCCGGTGGCGCCTCCCGCCTCGCTGCCGCGGATCTGCGTGAGAAGCTGGCCCGGATCGCCGGCCATATCCTTGAGGCGGCTCCCGACGACCTGGTCTTCGACAACGACGGTGTCGGCATAGCCGGGGTGCCCGACAGCTCTATCAGCCTCGGGGAACTGTGTCGCATCACCTATCAGCGGCCCGACCTCCTCCCTCCCGGCGAGGTACCCATCCTCGAGGCCGTCCGCACCTACGACGCCGCCCCCGGGACCGGAACCTTCACCAACGCCGTCCACGCCGCCGTCATCGAAGCCGACCCGGGAACGGGCGCCATCACCGTGGAGGACTACTGGGTGGTGGAGGACTGCGGCCGCATGATCAACCCCATGGTGGTCGAGGGCCAGATCCATGGCGGGGTCGCACAGGGAATCGGTACTGCCCTCTTCGAGGAGATGGTCTACGACGACGACGGCCAGCTCCTCACCACCACCTATATGGACTATCTGCTCCCTACCTCCCAGGACATTCCTTTCATTCACACCCGACATCTGGAGACGCCGTCCCCCGACACCGAAGGTGGCATCAAGGGAATGGGCGAAGGTGGCGCCATCGCCCCTGCGGCGGTAATCGCCGGAGCACTTGAGGATGCCCTCTCGAACCTAGGGCCGGTATGGGTGAACCGGGTGCCCCTCACCCCCGAGCGGGTGCTGGGTCACATCGACGATGCGTCGGCACAGAACGGAGGAACATGACCGAAGTTCGTATCGGGGTGATACAGCTCCGCTCCATGGAGGAAGAGAGTATCGACGCCGCCATCGGCGAGGTCGCCGCCGTCGTCACCAACCTGGGGTCAGAAGCCGATCTCGTGATCCTTCCCGAGATCTGGACACCGGGTTACTTCGCCTTCAACACCTATGCCGAGGCCGCAGCCGACTCGGATCGGATCGTCACCGCCCTCTCGGAGATGGCGGCCGACACCGGAATCCACCTTCACGGCGGGTCCATCGTCACCGAGGTCGACGGAGCGCTCTACAACACCAGCCACCTTTTCGCGCCGGACGGCTCCCAACTGGCAACCTACCGAAAGACCCACCTTTTCGGGTACGG
Source organism: Acidimicrobiia bacterium (assembly GCA_009377735.1). Lineage (GTDB taxonomy): Bacteria > Actinomycetota > Acidimicrobiia > Spongiisociales > ZC4RG35 > WHTL01. Next base: position 1,165 of record WHTL01000391.1, on the reverse strand, counting down.
CTCCCGAGAGCCCGAGGTGCTCACCCCCGGTCCCGGACCCACCGTGGTGGAGACGGACCTGGGCACCGTGGGGATGGCGGTTTGCTACGACCTCCGCTTCCCCGAGTTGTTCCGGGTGATGGTCGACGAGGGCGCCGAGCTGTTGTTGGTGGCGTCGGCGTGGCCTCTGCCCCGTCTCGATGCCTGGCGGACCCTGAGTCGATCCCGCGCCATCGAGAGCCAGGCATTCCTGGTGGCGGCCAACGGGGCCGGTCCCACCCCGTCGGGCCCAACCCTTTGTGGGCACTCGGCGGTCATCGACCCCTGGGGTACTGCCATCGCCACTGCGGGAGACGACCCCGATGCCTTCGTCGCCACCATCGACACCGACGACGTGGGCCGCGCCCGGCATCGTTTCCGCCAGCTCGCCGACCGCCGCAGCTTCGACTCAAACCAACCCAACCTATTCTTCACCCGCCCCGACACAAGGCCCCTCCGGTTCCGGCCGGAGCGGGTGCTCATCGCCGGGTACACCGGTCGGGACACCGACGCCGTGGCGGCATACGTCGACTCCCTCGCCGCCAAGGGGATAGAGCCCCCGCCGTCGACACCCATGGTCTATCGCGCCGGTAGGGACCGGCTGGTGACCCACGCCGAGATAGAGGTGATGGGTTCCGAGACTTGCGGCGAGGTGGAGTTCGTGCTCATCGTCGCCGACGACGCCACCTACGTGACGGTGGGGAGCGACCACACGGACCGGGAATTGGAGGAGGACTCGGTCCCACTCTCCAAGCAGGTGGTACCCAAGGTGGTGGCGTCGGAAGTCTGGCCACTCGAGGAGGTGAAGGACCACTGGGACAGCCTCGTCCTCCGGGCATGGGTGGGCGACGACGAGTTGGTTCCCTACCAGGAGACCGGGGTCGACTTCTTCATGGATCTCGAAACCCTGTACATCCATCTCGACGAGCCGACCAAGCCGGGAACCGTCATCTTCGGGGGGACCGTCTCCTCTCTCGATGGCGGATTCGATTTCTCCCCGGTGTTCCGAGGGGAACTCCACGACCCGGTGCTCGACCGATCCATCTTCTTCGAGTATCGGACAACGCCTCTTCCCGGCACGGAGACGGAGGAATCATGATCGACAAGAGACCCGACGGCTTTCTCGACCCATCCCTGATCCCCTGGG
>WHTL01000148.1 GCA_009377735.1 Acidimicrobiia bacterium | reverse complement strand
GTATGGGACATCTCACCCGAGAGCAAAAAACAGAGCTCAGGGACGCATTCGACGCCGATTACTACCTCGATTCAAATCCGGATGTCGGCAACGTCGACCCCTTCGAGCATTTTATGAGACACGGATGGACAGAGGGACGAAACCCCGCCCCCAACTTCTCAACTAGCTACTACAAGGAATGGGCGCCCGACCTAGGCCCCGATACCAACCCCTTCATCCACTGGATCACCCACGGACGTCGTGAGAACCGGACCACCCTCCCGTTCAGAGACCGGCTTGACCGGATCGAGTACAACCCGAAGGTCTCCGTGGTCGTTCCCAATTTCAATCATGAACGCTTCCTCGAGCAACGTATCGATTCGATACTCGCCCAGACCTACGACAATTTAGAAGTCCTGATCCTCGATGACTGCTCAACCGACGACAGCCGCTCAATCATCGAGAAGTATTGCAAGGAGTTCCCGGACCGCGTTCGCTCCCTTCTCAACGAGGAGAACTCGGGGAAGGTGTTCCGCCAATGGAGGAAAGGCGTCACCAATACCGACGGCGAGTTGGTGTGGATCTGCGAAAGCGACGACTTCTGTGAGCCAGACTTCCTGGAGAACCTCGTTCCTCATTTCCGAGACCGCAGCGTCAATCTCGCCTTTGGGAGGATACAGTTCAGTAATGAGGCAGGGGACCTCCAGCGGGGGCTCGACGGTTATCGGGAGGGTGCGGAGTCGGGTATATGGAGGGAACAGCTGATCCGCCCAGCCGGACAATGGTTCACCAACGGGTTCGGGGTGAACAATGTCATTGCCAATGTCGGCGGGTGTATCTGGCGTCGTCACGACCTCCCCCCCGAAGTCTGGGAAGAGGCCGAGGGTTACACCGTGGTAGGGGACTGGTTCCTCTACGCCCATATCGCCGGTGGAGGTCAGATCGCATGGGACCCGGAGGCTGTGGCCTATTTCCGTCAGCACCACGCAAACACTTCGGTCAACGCATTCACCACCCCGCCCTACTATGAGGAGCATCAGCGCTTCATGCTGTTCCTACGTCGCCAATGGGGGGTGCCCAACGAGACCGTTGAGCGATTCTACGAGAAGGTGTCCGGCCAGTACGAGCATTTCGAGGTGGAGAAAGAGTACGGCCCATTGGAGTCTCATCTCTCCAAATCGAAGCTCCTCGCGCCCGCGCCCACCCAGCCCCACATTCTCCTGGCGTTCCTCGGATTTCATCCTGGGGGTGGTGAGAACTTCCCCATCCATCTAGCCAACGAGCTTCACCACCGGGGAAACCTTGTCTCCATGATGGCGCTCGACATGTCGGAAGTGAACACCCAGATGCTGGAGACACTCGACTCTGGCGTGCCCGTCTACGACTCGAGGTGGGTGGCAGAGTACGGAGCCGACCGCTTCCTTGCTGATGCCGGCGTCTCCATCATTCATTCCCACATGGTGTCCCTGGAATGGTTTTTCTTTGAAAAGACCCGGATCGAGACCGAGATCCCCTATCTCGTATCTCTCCATGGTTCATACCAGGTCTCTGCGCTGGCGGATGACCTGATGGAGAGAATCGTCGGCTCTGTGAGTCATTGGGTTTATACCGCCGAGAAGAATCTCGACCCGTTCCAAGATCTGGATCTTCCCAGTAGTCGTTTCACCATGCTCGGCAACGCCATGCCAAACGACCCGTCTCCGTACCCGCAAACACGTGGTGATCTGGGAATCGACGACGATGCCATCGTCTTCACCCTGGTAGCGCGTGGCATAAAGCGAAAAGGCTGGCGGGCCGCCATAAATGCCTTCAAAGAACTCCGTGACTCTCACCCAGAACGATCCATACACCTCCTACTCTGTGGTGAAGGCACCGAGACCGATCGTCATCTCGCCATCGACGACACCGATCCCGACATCACCTTCCTTGGATACCAGAGCCGCATACACGGCCTCTACCGATTAAGCGATGTGGCACTAGTCCCAACCCGTTTTGGCGGCGAATCCTATCCCTTGTGCATCATCCAGGCCCTACAAGCCAGGACACCCGTGATTTCAACGGATGCAGGAGAGATTCGCTCGATGGTGACACCTCCAGATGCCCAACCGGGCGGGATTCTGGTCGACGTCGTCCGAGACACCGATGAGTTCACAAACAGAGTCAGGGACGCAATGAGCGAAATGCTGAGGGATGACTATCGACGGGCGTTCGTAGCCGCCGCAGAGAAGCTCGGCACCAGGTACGACATGGGTAAGATCGCCCAGGACTATGAGACGGTGTACGAGGGGCTTATAGGGCACACACAATGATGTCAGACCGAGAGGTCATTCTACATTTAGGTCTACCCAAGACCGGTACCACTGCGATCCAGAATGTCTTTTACACCCACCGAGACAGACTGCTTGACCAAGAACACCTCCTGTATCCATCACTGAGTCCGAATCTTACAACACCACTCTGTTCAATCTTTCAAGAGGATCCGAGGAAGCATATTGCGAACAAGATGGCAGGAATCTCCACTAGCGAGGAAATCGCCAGTCTTCGGAAACATTATCTAGAGCCGCTGGATCTGGAGATCTCAACAACGTCCTGGACAACCCTCCTCCTTTCAGCTGAAGGTGTTTCCAATCTAACGCGGGTTGAGATCTCGAAAATCCGGGAGTGGGGTGAACAGTATGCTAAGAAGTGGCGGGTTGTGGTCTGTGTTCGTCACCCTTTGGCATATACACGAAGTGTTATCCAACAAATCATGAAGGGTGGTGACACTCTACAGGAGCTCTACTCGGACCCTCCTATTCCAAACTTCAAAGGCAAGCTAACCAATGCTATCGACGTGTTCGGGCAGGACAATCTGCGCATCTTCGACTTCGATGACGCAAGCCACACGGGAGGTGGGATCACCAAGGTGTTCTCAGACATGGTTGGCCTATCGCCAGACACGGGTCAGTTTCTAGAGGCGCATACCGAATCTACAAACGAGTCCCTGTCATCATCTGCTGTCCACATTCTCGACTCCCTAAACAGGCGGCGGCCGATGTTCCTCGGCAGTTCGCGCGCTCCCAGACGGGCGGGACCACGCCACGAACTCCACTATTTGGAGCGTATACCTGGATCGACCTTCGACTTGCCTGAGGCGATAAAGGAGAAGATTAGGCGTGCCACTCATGACGACGTGGCCTGGCTTAACGAATCCTTTGGACTTAACCTTTACCCCGATCTTGTCAGCGCTCCCTCATCGAGCTTCGATCATGATGATAGTGTTGATCGTCAACTAACCCACGACCGAGCCACCATTGATAGCATCGCCGAGATCTTTGGGGAACTTGTCACGCGAGATGTGTATCACAACCAACTCAACCGAGGAAGAGCCGCCCTGGAGAAGGGAGATCTCCCCCTCGCAGAGAAGTGTATCAAGGAGGCTACCCGGCTCGAGCCAGATGAACCAGAGCCTAAGGCACTGCTTGAGAAGGTGGTCGGGGCATTGGGCCTGGGTGACGAAAAGGAACTTGAGTGACTGGGTAACAATGCCTACTCACGGACGTGTCCTCCGGTATCTATTCGTCATTCACGATCCGTCGGAGACCTTCCTCGAAGCCGAGCTTCGGTGACCACCCCAGGACCCTCTTCGCCTCGCTGATGTCGAGTCCCGCGATCTCGACATCGGTCGATCGTGCGTCTATGGATTCCCGCTCGATCGGTCTCCCAATCGCAGTCTCAATTGCCTCGATCACTTCCAGCACTGAACGAACCTCGCCACTTCCGACATTGAGTATCTCGCGGGGCGAACCAGGCAAATGGATTGCTGCCTCGATGGCATCGACCACATCGTCGATATAGATGTAGTCCCGTTTCGCTTCACCGTCACCAAAGACACGGACTGGCAATCCCCGCCGACATCGACTCAGAATTGCGGGGATCAAACCTTGACCCTTACTGAATGATTGGCCTGGCCCGAAGGCATTCGCCACCCGGAGGATTACATATTCGAGATCGTTGATCCTCCCATACATCTGGATGTATTTCTCCACGATGAGCTTCGTCAGACCGTGGGAGTTGATTGGATCGGTTGGACTCGTCTCTGGTGTCGGGACGGGTGCATCGGGTCCGTAAACTGTCCCACCCGATGACAGAAAGACGATCCTCTTCACACCTGCCTGCACGCACGCCTGAAGGAACTCGACCTGGGGTATGACGTTCTCCTCGATATCTGCGATCACATGCTCGTTTCTCAGCCCGGGGCTCGAGGTCGAGATGAGCTGAACTACCGTCCCCACGTCCTGAAGCGAGGAAGCAACTGCGAGTGGTTCACGGAGATCGATCTCGGCAAAGTCGATCTTCTCCTGGAGGGAGCGGGTTAATTCGGAATCGAACGTGCGCGACACCGCCCGCACCGGCTCGGCGCCGTCGGCCAGTCTGCGAATCACATGACGACCGATGAACCCATCGGCGCCATAGACCCCGATCATTCTGTCCGACTCCCGAGAGCACCCAAACAGAGGAGATCCCATCTGCAGTGAATCTCCAAAACGAGGCGACCCATAACTCTCGGCATCACGTTGGAATGCTGGCGGAAAAGTCGGGATCGAACAGCACCGCACCATGCAGGAGGCGAAGCACATGGTCTGTGGGTAGTCTCGCCGGATACTTCGCCATGAGATACCAGGTTTGGCGCGGGTGGAACCATGGCGTACGAACAATGGCCAGATCGGCATCCGTCGCGAACTTGTTGATCGTCGGTGGGGTGTATGTGATCGATTCGGGATATTCCCAACGGGCACCGCGATCGTAGTCCTCATCCCCCTCAACGAACGTTGCCACTATCAGTCCGTCGGACTCCAACGTACTCCTGAAACTTCTGAGGGTGTCGACAACTGCGTCTGGCCCGGTGTGAGAAAAAATGGACTGAGCAACGATGAAATCGAATAGGACACCAAAACAGTCCGCCCTGAACTGATCGTTGTTGTCGAAGGTGGGTTCCTTTATCGCAATCAGATCCCGGCCGACCTCATTTGTGATGGCTTCATCGAGGAGCCATTGGTTGGGTTCGACACCGAAGTAATTCCCCCGCTCCAGATATGGAATGAGCAGGCGACCCGCTCGCAGTGACCCACAACCGAAGTCCAACACGCGATGTCGGGCGCGGAGGCCGAGCGCAAACAGGAGGCTGAATTGTGTGGCACCCATGAAATCGAACTGAGTTGGAGGTCCAACATAGGACGTGTAATGCCGAGGGTCACCTGGCTTTAAGGTCTTCGGATTGAGATCGGCTGACTCGCTCACAGCGACGAGGCTACTGCCATCACGCCGCCCGGCGAGGGACTTCTTATCCATCTCACTCGCCGTCGACTTCCGATCTTTCCCCCAACGTCATCTCGACGAAACCGGGTGGGGGTGCGCCCTTCACCTTCACTTCGTGCCCAAGGAGGGAGTTGTGCAGTTTCCAACCCCGAACCTCGGCTCCGTCCATGATGATGGATCCCTCGATGCTGGCGTCGGCGATCCGACACTCGTTGCCGATGGCGGTGTTTGGACCGATCGTGGTCCTTGCCATCTGGGTTCCGGCTCCCACTACCGCCGGCCCGGTGACCTGGCAATCGACGAGGCGTGCCCCCTTCTCCACACGGATGTTGCCCCTCACCACCGTGTCGATCAGCTCACCGTCGATCTCGTTCTCCATATCGGCCAAGATGAGCTGATTGGCGTCGAGGAGATCCTCCTTCTTCCCCGTGTCCTTCCACCAGCCGTTCACGATGCTGGGTCGGACCTCCTTTCCGTTGTCAACCAACCATTGGATGGCATCTGTTATCTCCAGCTCACCCCGTGCCGACGGTCGGATCGAGGCAACCGCCTCGGTAATCGAGGAGTCGAAAAGATACACCCCTACCAGAGCCAGATTGGACGGTGGGTCACTGGGCTTCTCGATGAGTTGAACCACTTGGCCGTCATCTAATTGGGCGACACCGAAATCGGACGGGTTGTCAACGGGCGTGAGGAGAATCTGACAGTTGGGTTCGTGGGTGGTGAAATCGTCGACGACATCGGCTACACCCTGTTTGATCAGGTTGTCACCCAGATACATGAGCACGTCGTCACCATCCGCCCAGGGAAGGGCACAACCAAGGGCATGGGCCAGACCCTTCGGGGCATCCTGGACGATGTACTCGACCTTCTCGAGACCCAGTTGGGAGCCGTCACCTACCGTCTTGCGGATCTCTCCACCTGTCTCGGGTGAGATGATGATGGCAACCTCGGTGATCCCGGCGTCCGCCATGTCCTGGAGGCCATAGTTGAGGATCGGGCGGTTCGCCACGGGCACCAGTTGCTTGGCCATGGAGAACGTAATGGGGCGGAGACGACTTCCAGTCCCACCCGAGAGAACCACCCCCTTCACTTTGCGGCCAGGGTCAAGGGCTGCCACCAATCGGAGCGTTGCCGATACCAGTCGACGGTCTCTGCGAGACGATCGTCGAGAGTATGGCCGGGTTCCCACCCCATCGAGCGGATCTTTGATGAGTCAACTGCATAGCGGAGGTCGTGGCCGAGTCGGTCCGGTACCCGCTCGATGAACGAGTCGTCCTTGCCGAGAGCCTCGAGAATGCGGCGGGTGAGATCTATGTTCTTCACCTGCGCATCGGCTCCGATGTTGTATATCTCACCTGCTCCACCCTCGTCGACGAGGAGATGAATGGCCGAGCAATGGTCCTCCACATACAGCCAATCCCTCTCGTTCTGACCCTCCCCGTAGAGTGGGACCTTCTCACCGGCAAGCAGGTTGGTGACGAAGAGTGGGATCACCTTCTCGGGGAACTGATAGGGCCCGTAGTTGTTGGTGCAACGGGTCACCACGACAGGAAAACCGAAGGTGACGTGGTAGGACAGCGCCAGCAGGTCGGATCCTGCCTTGGACGACGAGTATGGAGACGACGGGTCCAGTTTCCACTCTTCGGTGGCGAAGCCCTCGGCAACGGATCCGTAGACCTCGTCGGTGGAGACATGAACGAAACAGGTCACATCGTGACGTCGGGCGGAGTCGAGCAGGTTGCCGGTACCCACCACATTGGTCTGGAGGAATACCGACGGGCCACTTATGGAGCGATCGACATGACTCTCGGCAGCAAAGTGGACCACCACGTCGACCGCGTCCATGGCCTCATCTACCGCGGCCGGGTCGTTGATATCGGCGTGGATGAAGGTGTGGTTCGGGTTGGTGTCTAGTTCCTCGACCGTCGCCTTTACACCGGCGTAGGCGAGGCTGTCGAAGTTCCGCACCTCGGCATCGCCCTCATGATCGAAAAGGTACCGGATGAAGTTGGAGCCGATGAACCCGGCTCCCCCGGTGACCAAGTATGTTCGGGACACGGAACACTCCTGTAGAGGACCCTAGAACGGTATCCGACGGTTAGCTCTCTGTCACATGCGCTGTGGATTTTGCGAGTCCGATCCGAGGCGATGGCCGTCAGTGACCATGGTGTTCAGCCAGTTGCCCCCGAACAGGCAGGCGACTACCGTCGCCTGGCAGCCCGAGGGCCAGCATGATCAGGCGTCGGTATCAATGGCGGCCCCACCGATCTGGCGGTGTCCAAGTTCCGGCTGTTATGCAGCGATGGGGTCGATCTGCAGGGAGAAGTGTGACGACAACGAGTAAGCCGATGACCCGCCGGGTCTGGGCTCTGCCACTCAAGATCGACCCCCTCCTCCCCATGGTGTGCCTGGTTGCCCTAGCGATCTACCTACCGCGTGGCTTCTCCGGAGGCATCAGCCGCGACTCGGCGTTCTACGTGTACGCCGGGCAGCTGGTAGCTGACGGGGTGCCGCCCTATGTGGGGCTGTTTAATAGGGCTGGCCCGCTGGCACACCTGCTCCCCGGTCTCGGGGTCGCAGCGGCCCGGCTGGTCGGGGGAGACGATGTCTTCGGTGTTCGCGTAGTGTTCCTACTTCTGACTGTGGCCGCGGTGGGGCTGGCTTACGTCCTCGGACGCGACTTGTTCCGGTCCCGCTGGGCGGGCGTGGCGACTGCGGGCGCCATGTTGGCGTTCAACGCCTTCTCTCGTTACGCGACCTACGGTCCAACCGAGAAGACGGCGATGGTAATGCTGCTCCTCGCGGCCCTGCTAGCGGTGGTGCATCAGCGCTGGGCGACCACCGGCGTGCTGATCAGCCTGGCAACCCTGACCTGGCAGCCGGTGTTCCCCGCGATCTTCGCCGGAGCAGTGGTCGCAGTTTTGATCGGCGTGCCGGCCGGAAAGATCCGCGCGCTAAGCAGACTCGTGCTCGGCGGTGTGGTGCCGCTGCTTGTCACGGTCGCGGCATTCGCTTCGATCGGCCACCTCAGGACGTTCCTGGACGCATTCGTGCTGGTGAACGCCCAATATGCCCGCCCGCGCCCGCTGCTAGACGCCCCGCCGGTCGTGTGGCATGGAGTGGCCCGGGCATTCGGCTGGTCGATCTGGGTGTTTGCCATTGGCGCCGTCGCGGTGCTTGTCGCCGCGGTACGGGCAGCGTTCGACCGGGACCAGCGGCGAGAGCCACCTTCGGCCGCGCTGATCGCGGTGGGCGTGACCCAGGCAGTCGGCCTCCTGTGGACACTGTACTCCTTCGACGGCTTTCCGGACACATTCCTACTGCTCCCAGCTGCGGCACTGGGTTTCGGGGCCATGGTTGCCGCGATCGGGCGTCGTTCACAACGGGCAGCGGCGGCGACGGCCGTGGCGTTTGCTCTGCTGGCCACCACCATGGGCCTCGTCTCCTCCGTCACCACTCGGACCACCACGCTCGACAAGCAGAGGGAGGACGTCGCCGCTGTTGTTCGGATACTCCCCGACGACGCCCAGATCCTCTCGGTGCAGGCCCCGCTGCCCCTGGTACTCTCGCAGAAGCAGAACTCCAACCGTTACCAACTCTACGCCAATGGCCTGGTCGCCTACCTCGACGACACATGGCCAGGAGGACGAGTCGGCTATGCCCGGTCCATCGTCGGCCGCGAGCCGACCGTGATCGCCGTCGACAGGCCCGACAACTCGAGGTGGATAACCCGCCACATGCACGATTACCGAATGGTCGGAGAATCGACCGGGTGGGTCTGGTACCTCCACAAAGATGTTGGCGCCGAGACTCTGACCGCCGTCCGGACGGTACTCCAAGGAGCTACGGCTCCGTGAGTTAGGCTGCGCCAATGATGTCGCCCCAGGGAGACTCCCCTCCCGACCGATTTGAGTTCCGGTACTCGATCGTCATCCCCGTCTTCAACAGCGAGCGGCTCGTCGGAGACACCGTCGACGAGGTTGTGCGGGTGTTCACCGAAGCGGGACTCGAGCACGAGGTTATCCTCGTCAACGACGGAAGCAGCGATGGCAGCTGGGAGGTGATCGCCGAGAAGGCCCGCACACTACCGAAGGTGATCGCCCTCGACCTGCTGCATAATTACGGCCAGCATCACGCCAACATGGCCGGTCTGCG
>WHTL01000133.1 GCA_009377735.1 Acidimicrobiia bacterium | reverse complement strand
GTAGGCCGGCTCCAAGAGTGTCCAAATGGCAAGTCCAACAAGCCAGCCGAGGATGTGCACCCCGAGGCTATACCCCCCGACACCCACCATCCGGGTCACAACATACGCCGCCAGGGCGAACAGAGCCAGGGAGCCCGGCCACGGGGCTCCGGCTCCTCTCTCCTCTGCACCCGAGAAGAGCACATACCAGAGCGGAATCGCGGCCAGATTCATGAAGATGGCGAACAGTGCAGGTATCAGGACCTCGCCGGTGGCCGTGGGGGCGACGCGTTCAGTAGACACGCGTAAAGCTGAGGCTTTCGATCTCGTCCCAGGATTCCTCGGCCCCGAGATGGAATGCCGAGACATTGGTCGTTAGGTCGCTGGTGTAGCGCGGACGGTCGCCGACAGAGATGAGCGCCATGCGCCGTGTCCCGGTGGTGCGGGCGAGCCGCACCAACACGTGCTGCAGGGCAGCGGACACATGGCTGGTAATCACCACCATTGAGGCGCCCATGGGAAGACGGGGAGCGGTGCTGGCGAGCAACTCCTCGATGGCGGCTCGGTAGGTTGGCTCCACCGAAGCGAGATGCTCGAGCAGCCGAGCCCTCTGCCCGTGACGTCGCCCGGGCGGCACCTCGAAGGGCTGAGCGTCGGAACGTGAGGACCCCAGGGCATACAAACCCACCTGCTGGTTCTGGTCGAGGAGATCTGTGGCGAGGGATGCGGCAGCTACCACGGCCAGCTCGAGACGGGCAGGATGAGTGCCCTCCGAGGGATCGGCCAAGGTGTCGAGAAAGATGGCTGTGGTTGGTGCGGAGGTTGGCTCTGCGATCTTGGTCTGGAGTGCACCGGTCCGGGCCGTTGCCCGCCAGTGGATACGTCGCGGGTTATCGCCTCGCTGGTATTGACGGACACCGGCCACCATCTGGGGGTCGTCGATGATACGGCGGGGCGGTGTCCGATCCCCGATGATCTCCCATGCTGGGATCAGGGGAGTGGCTATCGGCACCGTCCGCGGGTAGGTGAGGATGGTGTCGGTCCCTCCAAAATCGATCCTTCGTGTCATCAGACCCAACGGATCGCTTACCTCGATCACGGCTGGACCGAACCGATGACGGCCACGTCTTGCGGTGGTGACTGTGTAGCGGTGGGTGACCTCTTGATACATGCCGGCACTGAGGACGGTCCGAAGCACCGCGTGGTGGGTGAGTTCGCCCGGCTGGAGCAGTTTTTCAGCCACCTGGACATTGTCCGTAACCGTGTCCTCGATCCCGATGTTGGATAGGGCCATCGGTTTGGCGTTGGCAACGCCGATGCTGACGGTAAGGGCGTCACCGGGGAAGGAGCGGGTAGACGAGAGTTTCCTTTTGTGATGGAGTTCGACCGGCGCCACTGCCCACCAGACGCGAAGGGCGACGGCCAGGGCAACCATCCCCAGGGCGAGGGTAAGAACCACGACCTCGCGGGTGGCTGCACCAACCACACCCGTAGTGACGCCAACGAGGAGGAGCCTGCTGAGGTCGACGCGTGCATCGTTGGGGCTCCACCAAACTCGAAGCCGATCGAGTGGGCCGCCCATCTCCTCGGGGTCGGCGTGGGAGCTCATCGCTCCGGTCGGAACACCGGTATCTCGGCCACGATCTCAGAGACCATCGTTTCCGTCGTCTCTCCCAGTAGGTCCGCCTCGGCAGTCGGCACGATCCGGTGAGCGAGTACCGGGATGGTGAGACGACGCACATCATCGGGGATGACAAAGGCGCGGTGGTTGAGGACGGCGAGCGCCTGGGAGGCCCTCGTAAGGGCGAGACCCGCCCGAGGGCTGGCGCCGACCTCGATGAGTGGGGATGTCCGGGTGGCTTCTACGAGGTCGAGAACGTAATCCTCGACCGCATCACTGACGTGGACGGCATGCACGCCTTGGATCAGCGATACCAGAGTCTCCGGATCGATCACCGATTTGATCTCTTCCAATGGCATCGACGTCCGGAACCTGCGCAGCATCGTCCTTTCGGCGTTGCGCTCGGGATAACCGATGGCTGTCTTCATGAGGAATCGGTCGAGCTGGGCTTCTGGTAGGGGGAAGGTTCCGGCCAGCTCCACCGGGTTCTGGGTGGCGAGGACGAGGAAGGGCCGCGGTGTCTCGATGGTCTCGTTCTCGACGGTTATGCGACGCTCCTCCATGACCTCGATCAGGGCGCTCTGGGTGCGGGGCCCGGCACGATTGATCTCGTCGGCCAAGACGACGTTCGCCAGTATCGGCCCGGGTCTGAACTCGAAATCATTGCTCTTCTGATTGAATACGAGGGCACCCGTGATATCGGTGGGCAAGAGGTCGGGAGTGAACTGGATCCTCCGAAAGGTTCCTCCCAAAGCCCTGGCAAGCGACCTCGCCAGCATCGTCTTGCCGGTACCTGGAACGTCCTCGAGTAGCAGGTGGCCCTCGGATAGAACCGCGACAAGCGCCAGATCGATGATGTCCCTTTTCCCCACAATCACGGTCTCTACAGCATCGCCGATCGCTTCGATCTGCGATCCCATCGTCTCGAGTTGGTCTCTGGTGACCCGTTCCTGGTCGCTCACTTCCGCTCCCTCGACCGTTCGAAGGTTAATGCCTTGGGAGTATCGACGTGAGGAAGGCACCCGGTCATCTGCGATCCCTGAGAGAATCTGGTATGGTTTCTCGCAGTCAGGTGGATCCGAGATTATTTTGTGATGTCTGAGTGCTGTCCGTTCACCGCCCGGCACGGGGCTGGTGTGCCGTCGATCTGGGACCATCTCCCGATGACCGTTCAAGATGATCGGTCCAAGATGACCATCCCAATACGACGATGAAACCAAGAGAGAAGAAATCTATGTCCCATGCAACCAACAGCTCCGTCGGTCGATGGCTTGGCGTGGCTATCGCCGTTCTTGCCCTTATTGCCCCATTGTTCGCTGCCCTTCCGGGGTCGGCGCAGGAGGATCCGGTTCTGGTACCCACCGAAGACGACATCGTCCTTCCCGATCTGGATGAGGTCGACCTTTCGACTGAGTCGGCAAAGGAGGACCCGCTGGGGTTGACGCCTTTCACCGACTTCATCAAGGTGCACAGTCTCGGCAAGGACGTTTTTGAGGTGTGGGCCTGCGGTGTCAACGCCACACCACGACGTTTGGTTGAGCGACTCGATAACAACCTCACCCCCTACTTCAAGGCACTGTCGCGGGGACGCTACAACGTCGACTTCGTCGTTGGTGGCGCCGTCAACTCCAGCGACTTCAACACCTGTCTGAGCCGAGCCACTGCCCGGAGCGACGGCAACGCGAACGCCGCACTCCTGGCGACACCCACCGCAGGGGGCCTAGGTGGTCCCGGGACCAATCAAGATAAGTTTCCGCAGAATCAGCGGTGGGCACAGGTGGGAACACAGGGCGGGTTCATCATGGTCGCAGCCCACGAGATCGGCCATACCCTTCATTTCCCCCATTCCTACACGGGCAATACCAAAATCGACGGCCGGCTCTGGGAGTACGACAACGCCCTGGATGTGATGTCGGGAAATTACGGAATCAATCCTGATGGGAGCCGCGGGACCTTCAACCGTCCTTACGAAGCGGCGACGATCAATCAGTATGCGGCAGGCTGGATCGATCAGAAAGAGGTAAACGTCATCGGGATTCCCCCCGAGGAGTTCGTCCTCGCACCCACCAACAAGAATGGGACGAAGATGGCGGTGCTGAAACACGCCGATGGTAGATACTCGACCTTCGAAGCTGCCAAGCGTTCCCAGTTCAATCCGATCCGTAAGAACTGGCAGGGTGTAGCCGCCTACAAGATCCGCAAGTGCCCGTACGGTTCGATCTCCGAGTGCTGGGGCAAAGACGACGGCACCGCCATGGGCTTTCGTCGACACAAGCCCTACGGCAAAGCCTTCGATGTCGAAAGGTGGGAGGAATACACCGAACCATTGGGTCTGGTGATCCGACCGAAGAAGGCGAAGACCATCGACGGCCGTAGGATCTCGGTGAGGTGGTCCGGGGATGGCACCGGCAGGTTCCGGGTGAGGGTGTCGGCCGGCGTGTTCCCTGACGCCAAGAACTCCGTGTTCAAAAACGACATCGTCTGGTTGACGAACCGGGAGATCACCCGGGGTTGCAACCCACCGCAGAACACCAGGTTCTGCCCCAATGAGGCGGTGATCCGCGGTGAGATGGCGGCGTTTCTGCATCGGGCGCTGCCCAACCTGCCACGGCAGAACCCGCCCACTGATTTCACCGACGACAACAACTCCGTCTTCCAGAAGGACATCGAGTGGCTGTCGTCGCGGGATGTGACCCGGGGTTGCAACCCGCCGAAGAACACCAAGTTCTGCCCGAACGAGGCGGTGACCCGTGGTGAGATGGCGGCGTTCCTGCGTCGTGCTCTGCCCAACCTGAAACGGTCCAACCCTGCCACCAATTTCACCGACGACAACGGGTCGGTGTTCGAGGCTGATATCGAGTGGTTGTCGTCTCGGGGGATCACCCTGGGCTGCAACCCGCCGAAGAACACCAAGTTCTGTCCCAATGAGGCCGTTGAGCGTGGTGAGATGGCGGCGTTCCTAAGACGGGCCCTCACCGACTAAGTGAGTTATTTCTGGGGGACTCCGTCCCCCAGACCCCCTACGGCTGCCTCTGGTTCTCTTCTCGCGTGGTCGGGGCCGTCCGACCTCACCTCCGCGAACTCGGTGTCTGTCTGTCGCGTTGGCGGCGGTCCCCGGTTCGATGGGGGTGTCGATGTGATGTCTTACCTTGCAGGGTTGGCCTGGTGGATTGGTGCCGCGGCTGGGGTTTCCCACCTGCCTCCACGGCATCTGCACGACCACCCACGTCTGGGGATTATTGATCGTTGCCTGTTGCGGCACGCCCGGTCCGTACCTTGGGTTCCTTAGAGGGCCCTCTCAGTGCTTATGGACTCAAGGGGTTTGCCTCTTTACACCCTGGCAGACACGGCTGGTAGATTACGAGGACCGAAGGACATCAGCGGATAGGCACGCTCGGCGTGGTACCGAACCTAATCAATACAGGGCCCAGCACCTATCCGCGTGAGGCCTAAGGAGAGGTCTTGCGCCCCCAATCCAAGTTCGCCAGAAGACACCTCTCCCTGACCCTGCTGGCCGCCCTTTTCCTGCTGCTCGTTGCGCTGCCAGTGCTTGCCGAGGATGGGCCGGACGTTGTCGCCAGGGACGGTAGTGACATCGTCCTGCCACAATTGGACGCGGACGAACTGGGGGTGGTCTCCACGGAGGAGGATCCGCTGGGTCTGGTCCCGTTCTCCGACTTTGTCAAGGCGCACAGTTTCGGTATTGACGTGATCGAGGTCTGGACCTGCGGTATCGACGACTCGCCACAGAGGGTTGTCGACAAACTTCGTGGCCAGGTCACCCCGTACTTCGATGCACTCTCCCGGGGGGCATATCGAACGTCTTTCGTAGTGGGTGGCTCACTGGGGTCAACAGGAACGGAGAGCTGTCTCTCGGAGACGGCCAACCGCAGCCCGGGAACATCGAACGCGGCCCTGATCGCCATCCCGGGTGGAGGTGGCTTTGCCGGACCGGGGAACAACGGACCTCACTACCCCTCCAACCAACGCTGGGCAGTTGTGGGCTACGACCACGGCTTCGTCACCGTGGCCGCCCACGAGATTGGCCATACCATCCACTTCCCACACTCCTTCACCGGCAAGGCAGAGGGCAACGACCGTGAGTACGACAACGCCCGTGACCTCATGTCGGGCAATTACGGAACCTGGACCGATGACGGCAGCACCCATTGGGGTACCTACCCCTGGCCGTACGAAGCGGCGACCATCAACCGTTATGCCGCCGGATGGATCACACCCGAGGAGGTCCGAATGGTTGGGGTGGGTCGGGCGACATTTACCCTGACTCCGTCCAGCGCTGGCGACGAGGGGTACCAGATGGGTGTGATCCGGGTCGACGATGGGAGTTACATCACCCTCGGCGCCTCCACCAAGGCACCCTACGATCCCATTCCACAGGTGTGGGAGGGTGTCGACGTATACGAGGTTCGCAAATGTCCTCACGAAAACATCGTCGACTGCTACAACGAGCAGGACTTTTTCGGGTTCAGACGTCACATCTCCCGCGGCGATCCCTTCGAGTTCATGAAGCTCGAGGCGTACCGCGAACCGATAGATCTGGTCATACCGCCGGGTTCGACGGCCGAGGTGGGCGACCGGATGGTGTCGGTGGCGAGAGGCAATGGAGGGCGGTTCCTAGTCGAGGTGTCGGCGGGAGTGTTCGGAGACACCAAGGACTCGGTGTTCCGCAAGGACATCCAATGGTTGCTCGGGGAGAGAATCACGCTCGGATGCAATCCCCCCGAGAACAGCCTCTTCTGTCCTGGGGAAGGAGTGACGAGGGGACAAATGGCAGCCTTCCTCCGACGAGCCCTACCCGACCTCAAGGAGTCCGAGGGAGCCACGGACTTCTCCGACGACGACACCTCGGTGTTCGAGGAGGACGTCGAGTGGTTGTCATCGCGTGGGATAACCAGGGGTTGTAATCCCCCGGCCAACAGTGCGTTCTGTCCCACCGAACCAGTGACGCGTGGTGAGATGGCGGCCTTCCTCCACCGTGCGTTGCCCGACCTTGAGCCGAGCCGCCCCCCGAGCGAGTTCACCGACGTCGACGGATCCTCCACTTTCAGCGATGACATCGAGTGGCTGTCTGCCCGCGGGGTCACCTTCGGTTGCAATCCCCCCGGTAACTACGAGTTCTGCCCCAACGAGCCGGTGACCCGGGGTGAAATGGCCGCCTTCCTACGGCGAGCTCTCACCGGCTGACCCCGGACGCGTCGAGAGGGCCCAGCCCCCATGCGGCCGAACCCTCTAGAAACCTTGACCTCAGAACACCTCGTCCGCCTGGCGGACGAGGTCTCTGAACACTTACGTCTGAGGACTCCAATTCGGTTTCGAGATCGTCGATATTGTCATCGATGTCGTCGTAGTCGATGTCCTCGGCGGCTTCCCGATCGCCGATCCACTCGGCAAAGGCACCGACCGTGGCGGCCAGCCGGAGATGGGGACTGGCGTCATCCCACTCGGCGGAGACGGCATCGGAGTAGATGGGCTCGTTGACCTCGGTCACCTCGCCACTGTCGGGGTCGGCCCATCGGAATTGCACCTCGCCCAGCTTCCCAACGGCGTCGTCGCGTATTTCCACCTCGTAGAGGGCGGTCACGGTGTGTCCGGACCCGATCTCGCCGGCGTCGACATCATCCCGTTCGAAGTCTCGGTCTGCGACGTCGCGGTTTTCATAGCCTATCAACCGGTAGGACTCGACGTTCTCGGAGTCGAAACTCACCTGGACCTTGGCGTCCTTGGCCACCGTGACGATTGATCCCACCAGATCCCGGCCGAAGATCCGCTCGACCTCGTCGAGTGTGTCTACATAGCGGTATTGGCCGTCGGCCCGATTCGCGAGCTGCTCCATCAGCTCGTCGTTGTAGTTGCCCAGACCGACACCCACGGTCAGGAGGCTTATCCCATTCTCGTTGGCCTCGGCAAGGGTCTCCAGGATCCCGCCTGGTGTGTCGGCGCCAACATTGGCCACCCCGTCGGAGAGCAGCACGACCATATTTGAGTCATCCTCAACGTAGGTCTCGTCGGTGAGTTGATATCCCAACTCCAGACCTGCCGCGGCGTTGGTGCTGGCACGAGGTTGGAGGGAGTCGACGGCGTCGAGTATTTCCTCGTCGTCGTCAACTGGAGTGGACTCCAACACGACGCGGGCGTCCTCGGAGTACTCCACAATGGCGATTCGATCCTCCTCGCGGAGCTCGCCAACCAAATACTCGATCGACTCCTTGACGAGTTCCAACCGGTTGTCTTCCTCCATCGACCCGGAGGTGTCGACCACGAGGGTGAGGTTGACGTCGGGGCGTTCCTCCGCCTCGATATCTTTGGCGGCGATGCCGATCCTCACCAAGGTGCTGTCGTAGTACGGGCTCTCGGTCCCATCGACGTGGATTGCAAAGGTGTCGTCGTCTGGTGTCTCGTATCCGAGGTTGAAGAAGTTGATGTACTCCTCCGGTCGCACCGCCTCCGGTGGAGGCTGGTAGCCCTCGTCCAACCAACCCCGAAGGAGGGTGTAGGAGCCGGTGTCCACATCAACCGCAAAGGTCGATTCGGCGTCGTCGGTCGGGTCGGTCGGCTCGTTCTCCTCGTATCCCCTGAAATTGGTGTCATAGGGGCGGTCGTCGGCCTCCCTCGGTGGCACGGGGTTCTCCATCGTGGTGTCGGCCACGAAGTCATCCCTTGGTTCGGGGGTGCCTGCCATCTCGGTGTTCTCACTCGGGATGCTCGGGTGGCTGGCGGTGTCGGTGCCGCCTGGATCGACCCCAGCTTCGACCTGATCGGCCCCTGAGCACGCTCCGAGGAGCAGGCCCACTGCGAGCAATGTTGTGATTGGTTTTTTCTTGGTGTTTGTCATGATTGGTTGTGCCCCTTTCGGCTACCGCTTCGACGGCGGGCGAGGCCGATGGGTTCCCGAACCCGATCTGACGAAGGTGCAGAACGTTAAGAACCTTCTCATGTAGCGCTTACCGAATTCTTATTAGTGCCAAATACTCTTCCGCCTGTACCCACCCCTGAAACCAGGAGAAGATAATGAGAAAACTTGTATTCCTGGCGACCATCGCCATGTTGGCGGTAATCGCCACGGCCCAGGTCGCCTCCGCCGATGAGTCCTGTACGGGCACGATTGGTGCGGTGACCATCGGCGACAACGTTGTCGTTCCCAACGGAGCCACCTGCACCCTCAACGGGACCACCGTCGAGGGCGACGTCAAGGTCGAACCCAACGCCAGAGTCAATGTGTTGAACGGCGCTTACGTCGATGGGAACATCCAGACCGATGACGGCGGAGCATCCTACGTAAATGTGAGAGGCTCCGAGGTCGACGGCGACATCCAGGTGTTCGACAGCAGCCGGGCCACCGTCAACAACACCACCGTTGGCGGCAACGTGCAGTATGAGAACAATGACGGGAACCTGGCGGTGACCAGCAGCGACGTCGACGGAGATGTCCAAGTCAACGACAACGATGGCGGGAACAAAGAGATCCGTGGCAACACCATCGGCGGCAACCTCCAGTGTGAGGGGAACGAGCCCGCACCCAACGGCGGCAACAACACAGTCCAGGGTGATGCCGAGGGCCAGTGCGCCGATCTCGATGACGGCAACCCGCCGCCATCTTCGACGACCACCACCTCGCCGACAACCACCACCATCCCCGACGATGATGATGATGACGACAGGTTCGAAGATGTCGACGACGACAATGTTTTCGAGGACGACATCGAGAGGCTTGCGGAGTCCGGGATCACTGTGGGATGTAATCCCCCGGAGAACGACCTGTTCTGCCCCAATGACGATGTTGAGCGTCAGCAGATGGCTGCGTTCTTGGTGAGGGCTCTGGATCTGCCGGCTGGTTCGGCCGATTTCGATGATGTCGACGACGACAACGTGTTCGGCGAAGACATCTCCGCTCTGGCCGATGCTGGGATCACCCTCGGTTGTAACCCACCCGAGAACGACCTGTTCTGCCCAGATGACGATGTTGAGCGTCAGCAGATGGCTGCGTTCTTGGTGAGGGCTCTGGATCTGCCGGCTGGTTCGGCCGATTTCGATGATGTCAGCGATGACAATGTGTTCGCAGAGGACATCGCTGCCCTCGCAGATGCAGGAATCACAGTGGGCTGCAATCCACCGGACAACACCCAGTTCTGCCCCGATGACGACGTGGAGCGCGGCCAGATGGCCGCCTTCCTAGTCCGAGCCGGCCTCACGGACTGAGTCCCCTTCCCCCTCAATCCGACTC
>WHTL01000160.1 GCA_009377735.1 Acidimicrobiia bacterium | reverse complement strand
TTTCTCGGATGTTATGTGCTTATTGGGTACCAAAGCGATGGCGGACCATTCGGGACCTTCCTGATCGGAGAGGTCGAACGAGATGACCAGGTCGTTGCCAGGTGTCCAAGCCCAGTCCACGGCCACGTTCTCAGCGGCCCCCATCACCACGGTGCGATCGGAGACACGCAGCACCTCGAGATACCCGTACGGGGCGTCGTACCACTCCGCTGCGATCATCTTGCCATTGGGGGAGCCCTCTGCGTTGCGGATGACGGTGAGATCCGAATCGGGCCAGACAAAGCGGTCCTGAGCCACCCGCTGATCGAGGTCTCTGATCTCGACCCGCCAATTGTCGTAGACACTATCTTGGATCAGATTGATCAGGGTGTTGTCCAGGACGTTGATGTCCCCATCGTGGGTTTCGTAGACGACCTGGAATCCAGCCAGTGGATCGCTGAGATCGACGGCCTCGAACTCCGTGAACGCATGGGCATAGAGGGTGCCAGGCTGATCCGGTGGTGGTGGCGGTGGGTTGGTGCCGTTTTCGAGGGCGCGGTGGAGGAAGGCGGCCATCTGACCTCGGGACACGGGGTCGTCTGGGCAGAAGTTGGTGTTCTCCGGTGGGTTGCAGCCTCGGGTGATATCGGCCTGGGCGAGTTTGGAGATGTCTTCTTCGAAGACGTTGCCGGAGGTGTCGTCGAAGTCGGGTCCCGATTGGGTGAGGTTGAGGGCCCGCACCAAGAAGGCGGCCATTTGTCCTCTGGTTACGGACTCGTCGGGACAGAAGTTGGTGTTCTCCGGTGGGTTGCAGCCTCGGGTGATTCCCGACTCGGCCAACCAGTCGATATCGGCGGCGAAAACATGATCAGAAGGGACATCATCGAAAGAGGCGGCAGCCACCGGAACCACCAGGGACAGCAACACCAACAGTGCTAGGACCAAAGAAGACAACCTACGCATCTCGACACCCTTTCACAACGCCACCGGGACCGCTCCGAATGAATGGGACAATACCAGATATTGCGAAGGGCCGCGAGGAGGTGGCCCCGGGAGGCGAACTAGGCTCCGTGATACTCGTTTCGAACCCAGGGACTTGATCCAACACGGAGGAGTCATGACCGAATCTCTCACCGATCTCACTACACATCTTGCTGAGGTCGATCCCGATGTCGCCCGGCTCGTCGAAGCCGAAGGACAACGCCAATCGGAGAAGATCAGACTCATCGCCTCGGAGAACTACGTGTCCCAGGCGGTGCTGGATGCGAGCGGGACGTTGCTCACCAACAAGTACTCGGAGGGCTATTCGGGCAAGCGATACTACGAGGGTCAGCAGATGATCGACCAGATCGAGACCCTCGCTATCGAGCGTGCCGAGTCATTGTTCGGGGTGGAGCATGCCAATGTGCAGCCCTACTCCGGATCACCTGCCAACCTCGCCGTCTACCTGGCTTTCTGTGAGCCGGGTGACACCATCATGGGCATGGGCTTACCGGCCGGGGGTCATCTAACCCACGGCTGGGGTGTCTCCGCGACGGGTAAGTGGTTCAAGCCCGTGCGCTACGGGGTGCGCAAGGAAGATGGCCGCACCGACTTCGACGAGGTTCGAGAGCTCGCCCTGAAGGAACGGCCCAAAATCATTTGGTGCGGTGGCACCGCGATCCCACGCACCATCGAGTTCGACAAGTTCGGCGAGATAGCCGCCGAGATTGACGCCATACTGGTGGCCGATATCGCCCACATCGCGGGTCTGGTCGCAGGCGGCGCCCACCCAACCCCGGTGGGTCATGCTCCGGTGATCACCACCACCACCCACAAGACCCTGCGGGGTCCCCGTGGGGCGATGATCATGTCGACCGAGGAGCACGCCAAGGCCCTGGACCGGGCCGTCTTCCCCGGTTTGCAGGGCGGTCCCCACAACCACACCACCGCTGCCATCGCCGTCGCCCTTGCGGAGGCTTCCACGCCGGACTTCCGTGAATACGCCGCCCAGATAGTGGCGAATGCCCGGGCGTTGGCCGGGGCGATGATGGAGCGAGGCTTTGACCTCGTCTCCGGTGGAACCGACAATCATCTGATCCTTTGCGACCTCACCAGCAAGGACATCGGGGGCAAGCCGGCAGCCCAGGCCATGGATCGGGCCGGGATCGAGCTCAACTACAACTCTGTGCCGTTCGACCCCCGCAAACCTTTCGATCCTTCAGGGATCCGGATCGGTACCTCGGCGGCCACGACCCGCGGACTCACCGAGACCCACATGAACGACATCGCCCGGTGGATGGATGAAGCCATCTCGGCTGCTAAGACCGATGATGAGGATGAACTCGCAAGGATTGCCGCCGGGATCAAAGAATTCCTGGAACCATTTCCGATCCCGGGGTGGTCGCAGTCGGTCTAGCGAGAGTCGGCCGTATAAGGCTGACGTCGTCTGGCGCGAGGCGATGGGTGTACCAAGCCATATAAGAGAATCTGAGTCAATAGGACTTAACGCCGCAGCCTCGGCTTGTCACTCATGGCCAGAGAGTGCTAATCTGAGTTTGCACTCGAGCAATGAGAGTGCTGACACCCTTCGAATGGTCCGCCCCGTCTGGGAACGGTCCTAACCGAGGGGGTCGTGCATGTAAGAAGAAGACCGCAAGCAGGAGGAAATACACAGCATGGAGCTGCAACCTCTCGGTGATCGTGTGGTGGTTAAGGCCTCGGACGATCTGGAGTCGACCACTCCGTCGGGCCTCGTCATTCCCGATACCGCCAAAGAGAAGCCCCAAATCGGCGAGATCATCGCCGTAGGTCCGGGTGGCCGCAACGATGATGGCGAGCGCATCGCCGTCGAAGTCGGTGTCGGAGACCGTGTTCTCTACAGCAAATTCGCAGGCACGGAGGTCAAACTCGACGGTGACGAATATCTCGTCCTCGCTGAGCGTGACATCCTTGCAATCGTCAAGTAAGGGAGCTGACTACTAAATGGCAGCCAAAGAACTTCGTTTTGATGAGGAGGCCCGTCGTGGTCTCCAGGCCGGTGTCGACAAGCTCGCCGACACGGTCAAGGTAACCCTCGGCCCCAAGGGTCGTAACGTCGTCCTGGAGAAGAAGTGGGGCGCACCCACCATCACCAACGACGGTGTCACCATCGCCAAGGAGATTGAGCTAGAGGACCCCTACGAGAACATGGGGGCCAAGCTCACCTACGAGGTGGCCAACAAGACCAATGATGTGGCCGGCGACGGCACAACCACCTCCACGGTCCTGGCACAGTCTCTCGTCAAGGAGGGTCTCCGCCAGGTCGCCTCGGGTGCCAACCCCATGGATCTGAAGCGGGGCATCGAGAGCGCCGTTGACACCGTTGTCAAGTCGATCGGTGAAATGGCCCGCGACATCGAGACCAGCGATGACATCGCCCATGTCGCCGCCATCTCGGCCAACAATGACGACACGATCGGCAAGGTCATCGCCGAGGCGTTCGACAAGGTCGGCAAGGACGGCGTCATCACGGTGGAGGAGGGCCAGACCTTCGGTCTTGAGCTCGAGTTCACCGAGGGTATGCAGTTCGACAAGGGCTATCTCTCGCCCTACTTCGTCACGGACGGCGAACGCCAGGAGGCGGTGCTCGAGGACCCCTATATCCTCATCGCCAACCAGAAGATCACCTCCGTGAACGATCTGGTCCCCGTGTTGGAGAAGGTGATGCAGCAGGGCAAGAGCGTCCTGGTCATCGCCGAGGACATCGAGGGCGAGGCCCTCGCCACCCTGATCGTCAACAAGATCCGGGGCACGTTCTCGTCGGTAGCCGTGAAGGCTCCCGGGTTTGGTGAGCGTCGCAAGGCCATGCTCCAGGACATCGCCATCCTCACCGGTGGCACCGTGATCTCCGAGGAGGTCGGTCTCAAGCTGGAGAATGTCACCACCGACATGCTCGGGACGGCTCGCAAGATCGTCATTGCCAAGGACGACACCACCATCGTCGATGGCGGTGGCATCGACACCGATGTCAAGGCTCGCATCACCCAGATCGAGCGTGAGATCGACAACACCGACTCCGACTGGGACCGCGAGAAGCTCCAGGAGCGTCTCGCCAAGCTCTCCGGTGGTGTGGTGGTCATCAAGGCCGGTGCCGCCACCGAGGTGGAGCTCAAGGAGAAGAAGCATCGTATCGAGGACGCCGTCTCGGCTACTCGTGCCGCTGTCGAGGAGGGCATTGTCGCCGGTGGCGGTGTTGCCCTGCTCCGTGCTCAGGGTGCCATTGACAAGCTCCGTGGTGGCAACAACGACGAGAAGACGGGTCGTGCCCTGGTGAAGCGTGCTCTCGAGGAGCCCGTCCGTCAGATCGCCGTCAACGCCGGTCACGAGGGTGGCGTCGTTGTGGAGCGTGTTCGTGAGCAGGATGGGCCAGTTGGGTTTAATGCAGCCACGGGTGAGTATGAGGATCTCATCGCCAGTGGTGTTGCCGATCCCGCCAAGGTCGTTCGCTCCGCGCTGCAGAATGCGGCGTCGGTGGCGGCGCTCCTCCTTACCACCGAGGCCCTGGTTGCCGAGGAGAAGGATGACGCCCCCGCAATGCCCGACCCCGGTCATGGCGGCGGAGGCATGGACTTCTGATCTAGGTCAGAACCAACCTACACAAAGAACCCCGCCGTAAGGCGGGGTTTCTTTGTTGCAGCCAGCCGTGGCATCCGCCTGAACTTGGGGCTGGGACCGTCGCTGGGCGGGCGTGGGAACCCTGGGTTCGCGGCTGTCGTCCCGCTCGGGGTGAACTTCGGGCTGGGACCGTCGCTGGGGCGACGGGGGAACCCTGGGTTCGCGACGGGGGCTTGGGTCGGTGAACTAAGGTGCCGATGTGTCCGATCACATCGTGGAAACCGCTGGAGCACGTCTTGCCGTAACCGATGTGGGCGAGGGTGAGCCCATCGTCGCCCTACATGCCAGTGTCGCGGACAAACGAATCTGGGAGCGGTGCGCCGAGATGTGGGTGGGGGCGGGATATCGGGTCGTTTGCTACGACCAGAGGGGGTACGGCGACACCGAGGCGGAATCGAATGTCTCCTTTCGCCCGGTCGATGATCTGTGGGCCGTCATGGACGACCGGGGCTTCGGCCAGGCCGTGCTGGTGGGCAACTCCATGGGTGGGAGGGTCGCCGCCGACGGCACACTCGAGCGGCCGGAGCGGGTTTCGTCGCTGGTCCTGATCGGCACCTCCCTGAGTGGCGCCCCCGAGGTGGAACCCGACGACTCGATCAAGGAGATCGTGGACCGTTACGACGCCGCGGAGGAGTCCGAGGACATCGCCCTGCTGAACCCGATAGAGGCCCATTTCTGGCTGGATGGCCCAAACCAACCCGAGGGGCGGGTAGGCGGGTCGGGTCGCGAACTGTTCCTGACGATGAACGGTCGTGCTCTGGAGCTCCACGACACCATCGGTGAGATGTTGTGGGCAGACTATTCGTGGGATCGACTCGCCGAGATCGAAGTGCCCACCCTCCTACTCGTAGGGGAGTACGACGCCGGCTTCATTATGGATCGCTCCCGGAGCGTCGCCGCGGCCATCCCCAATGCGGAGATGGTCGTGATACCCGAGTCAGCCCATCTTCCACCACTCGATGCTCCAGCGGTCCTGGCAACCATGGTCACCGAGTTCCTTACCGGACGTTAGGCTCAGATCATCTTGGATCTCGGTGCGTTGCTCCAAGCGTTTGTGACGGTCTTCCCCGCCGAACTCCCAGATAAGAGTATGTTCGCCACGATTGCCCTTGTGACCCACTACCACCGTCCCGTGGCCGTCTGGCTCGGCGTTAGTAGTGCCTTCGTCGTGCACGTCGCCATCGCCGTCCTTGCCGGGGGTCTGCTCGGTCTGTTACCCGATCTGGTGGTTGGGATCATCACGGCAGCCCTGTTCGGTATCGGCGCCATACTCCTGTTCCGCAGCGCCCGTCAGGCTTCGGATGATGAAGAGGTGGACCTCGAGGGTCGATCTGAAGTCTCCGCCCTACGAGTAGCGCTGATCTCATTCGGGGTCGTCGCCGTTGCGGAGTGGGGAGATCTCACCCAGTTGGCCACCGCCGGATTGGCGTCACGCTCAACCAGTCCGGTGTCCATTGGCGTCGGGGCATGGCTGGCGATGATCTCCGTGGCCGCCCTCGGGGTCACGCTGGGACGTCGCCTCACGAGCCGGGTTTCGTTTGAGAAGGTGAACTATCTGGCCGCAGCCGTGTTCGCAGCCCTCTGTATCTGGACGGCCATCGACCTCATCTGAGATGTGAGTCGATCAGTCGGCGGAAAGCCGGTAGCCCATGCCACGGACGGTTTCTATCAGGTCAGCACCCATCTTCTTGCGGAGATAGCCCACATAGACATCGACGACGTTCGAGTTCGGGTCGAAATCGAAGCCCCACACCTGCGACTGCAGCTGTTGGCGTGACAGGACCTGGCCGGGATGACGAAAAAACATCTCGGCGAGGTTGAACTCGCGGGCGGAGAGCGCGACTTCTTTTCCGCCGACAGTCGCCTTGCGTGTCTTTAGGTCGAGGCGTATACCTGCCGAATCGAGGACGAGGGGATCGGGCGTCCCCTGATCCCGCAGTCTCACCTTGACCCTAGCCACGAGCTCCTCGAAGCGAAATGGCTTTGTGACGTAGTCGTCGGCGCCACTCTCCAATCCCCCCACCGTGTCGTCGATGCCCCGACGGGCCGTGAGGATGATGACGGGCATGCGCTCACCGCGGCTCCGTATCTCGGAGAGGACGTCGTGACCGTCTCGACCCGGGAGACCGAGGTCGAGGATGAGAAGGTCGAAATCGCGATCGCGTGCTATCTCACCTGCCGTGCGTCCGTCTCCCACAGCGTGGGTGATGAACCCGGCGGCCCGCAGTCCCTTCTCCAGGAAGGAGACGATCCCGGGCTCGTCCTCGGCGATGAGGATCCTCTTCATGTCAGCACATCCGTATCCGCGGTGGTTGGTATCACCATGGTGAAGGTGGTTCCGTCCGTCCTCCTCGAGATGACTTCTACCTCGCCACCATGCCGCTCGGTGACGGCCATGACGATGGGAAGGCCGAGACCGGCTCCGTCGCTGGACTGCCGTGTGGACGAGCCGCGATTGAATCGTTGAAAGATTGTCTCTCGGTCTTCTGGTGATATCCCATCGCCATCGTCACTCACCGACAAGCGGATTTGATCACCGACGATCATGGCATCGAGGCGCACCGTGGTATCCGCAGGATTGTGGACGATGGCGTTCTTTACCAAGTTGACCATCGCCTGGGTCATCCTCTGCTCGTCCACCTCTATGACGACGGGCTCGATGGTCCCGATGGTGACGTTGTGAGCTCCGAGTGACCGTGCCCTGGATGCAATCTGATCCATGAACTCCGCCAGGTCCGTCGGACGACGTTGGATGAACTCGGGCTGCTCCACCTTCGCCAGTGTGAGCATGTCATCGACGATCCGAGTCATACGGTCCAGTTCGCCCGTGACCAACTCCACCGTCTTGGTTCGTTCCTCGGGGTCGTCATCGAGGAATTCGAGTTGACCCCTGATAATTGTGATAGGTGTTCGCAACTCGTGGCTGGCGTCGTCGATGAAACGACGTTGGCCCACGAATGCCCCCTGGAGTCGATCGAGCATGTCATTGAACGTCCGACTCAGCTCGGCGATCTCATCGTCGCCGTGCACCGGGATTCGTTCGTCGAGGTCGGACTCCGAGATCGACCGCGTGGTCCGGCTAAGACCTCGTAAGGGACGAAGGACATCACCAGCGGCCACCCACGCCACCGCCGAGGCAATCACGAAGATGGAGCCGTAGACCAATGCCCCGATACGGATCACCTGGTTCACCTGGTCGAGTGGGTCCTGTAGGAATGAAGCGACCACGAACACACCACGCTGGGTTTCGGAGTCGAAGATGGGGACCGCGAGGTAACGCACGGGGCCGGCGTCGGTGTCCACCTGGTCACGATCGGTGCTGTGGGTCTCCACCCATCGTTCCATGATCTCGGTACTGGCGAACTGGCCGCCGGCGGAATCCGTCCTGTAGGGGCGATCACCCACGATGGTGATCACGGCCTCACCCGGTCCCGCGACGTTTTGGCCGAGATAAGTATCGAAGATCTGGGTGGAGGCCGATCCGAACGGTTCTCCAGTTCTCGGATTTAGCCCGCTGGCCATCTGGCGGAACTCGGCCACCTCCTGGTCCAGGGCCTGATCGGCATTTGTTATCACCTGATCGAGCAGAAAGGATCGCTGGATGAAGAGGGCGACACTCAAGGAGATTGCCAGGAGGACGACATACCAACCCAAGATCCGCATCCGGGCGGAGGTATGGCGCTGCCAGGGCCAGAACGAGGACCGCCTGGATTCGACGGTGGCACCGTCACCCTCATCCGTCGTTGTCTTCGATGTCGGGATCTCGACCGTGGCTTCATCGGTCTTGGTCAATGTCATTCCTGTCTAAAGGACTGGCTGGTGGGGGGTTGCCCCACCCTGGTGGTAGGCGCGGCAGCGGCGTCACGATTATGCCCGTGACGCCGCTGACCTTCTCGGGAGAGAAGCCTCTCTGAGCCATATCGTCCCTCACAGGTTAGGAGATATCTCCCGTGGTGAGGGATGAGGACTGGCTCAGGAGTCGGCACTCCCGTCTGCCGATCCCACCGAGTCGGCCGATGCGGGCGAGTCAGGGGTTGGGGGGAATCGGGGGTTGGGGCGCTGTCCGGGGTAGCAGGGCTATCCGGGGTAGCAGGTGAATCCGGAGTGGGATTATCCGGGGTTGCAGGGCTATCCGGAGTTGCAGGGCTATCCGGGGTAGGAGGGCTGGCCGGGCTGGCGGGGCTGTCCTGGGTACCGGGGGAGTCGTCGCCG
>WHTL01000237.1 GCA_009377735.1 Acidimicrobiia bacterium | reverse complement strand
TACTTGTGTTGGCCGCGTCCATCCCGACCACCTTGGTCGACGCCGCCGAGAGCGATCCGCGGTTCGGATCGGCCACCAACGAATCCCTCCCCCACGCAACCGATCACGTCCTGGTCAAAATCGAACCCGACGTGGCGATGGTGTCGGCCCTGCGCGATCACACCAATGTGTCGGGTCGATGGGTGGAGGTGCCGGTCCCCCTGGGGAGCACGCCGGGCCAATCCCTCGAACTCTTCGCCGATCTCGAAGGGGTCGATCTGGTGGAGTTGGACTATCTGATCCAGCTCGATCCCATCGACGGAAGAGAGCTCGGATCCATCTCAGACGAAGGAGGCACCGTCGCCTTCACACCTAACGATGAGTTCTACCCACTGCAATGGCACATGCCGAAGATTCAAGCCGAACAGGCATGGGACATCTCAAAGGGTGACGGCGCGGTGGTCGCTGTCATCGACACGGGTGTGTCCCATGGTGGCGACGACCTCGACTGCCACACTTTCGTCTCCCCGTTCAATTCCGTCACCAACACACCGGGCTCAGCATCCGATGACAACGGTCATGGCACCCATGTGGCGGGGACGATCGCCCAGTGCACCGACAACGGTATCGGTGTCACGGGGGTTGCCCACGGAGCCACGCTCATGCCCATCAAGGTGTGCGACTCCGATGGGAGTTGCACCTGGTCCGATGTTGCCCAAGGGATCGATTGGGCCAGGACTCACGGAGCCGATGTGATCAACATCTCCCTCGGTGGCTCATTCGGGGCGACCATCCTCGAGGAGGCCGTGACGAACGCCTTGGCGGCCGACATCGTGGTAGCCGCCGCGTCAGGGAACGACGGCAGTGGGTCGGTGGACTTCCCCGCCGCCTACCCTGGCGTCCTTGCAGTAGGTGCCCTAGACTTCAACCTCGATCTCGCCTACTACTCCCAGTATGGGTCCGAACAGGACATCACGGCACCGGGTGGGGACGTCACCGTTGACCTCAATGGTGACGGCTACTTCGACGGTGTCCTCCAGGAGACATTCGACGGTCCAACATGGGACTACTACTTCTTTCAGGGGACGTCGATGGCAACACCACATGTCGCTGGTGCCGCCGCCCTATTGCGATCGGAGGAGCCTGCCGCCTCACGCGGTCAGGTCGAGGATGCCCTCACCGCCTCGGCCATGGATCGAGGCGCTCCCGGCTGGGATCCGTCCTTCGGTCACGGTTCTCTTCGGGCTCGCTCCGCCCTCAATTATCTAACGGCGCCACCAACATGGCCAGCCGGTGGCGCGATCACGACACATGATGTAACCCCCAATGCAATGGTGTTGGAGTGGCCCGCCGCCCGGGATGGTCAGGGAATCGATGAGTATCGGGTGTACCGTGACGGCGCCCTCATCGACACCACCGGTGCTGGCCAACGAAGTCTCTCGGTGTCCGGTCTGCAGCCTGGCACCGCGTACCAGTTCTCCGTCAGAGCCTTCGATGACCTCGGCTATCAGTCTCCTCTCCTCGAGGACACCTAGAAGACAATCACATCTCCCCCCGTTTGGCCCGCTGGCGGTGCCTTGGTTGCAGATGACATCACCACCAATAGTCTGAATCTGTCCTGGCCCAAAGCGGTGGACGACAAGGCTGTCACTGGGTACCAGGTCTACCGCGACGACGTCGAGATCGATCGACTGGGGCCATCTTCGCAACGTCTGATCGTGACCGGACTCTCCCCGGACACTTCCTACAGGTTCGGGGTACGGGCCTTCGATTCGACCGGTGGGAGCGAACCTCTTACCACCCGGGCAATCACCCTGTCCGAGGCCTGCACCACATCCCGCTTCGACGATGTTCCCTGTGACCATCTCTTCTGGGGTGATGTCGACTGGCTGGCAGAGAAGCAGATCACCATTGGCTGCAACCCGCCAGTCAACAGTCTCTTCTGCCCCGACGACTCGGTGAGTCGTGGTCAGATGGCCGCCTTCCTCACTCGCGGCCTCGACCTCCCCAACTCCGGCGACGACGTCTTCACCGACGACAACGGCACCGTCTTCGAACAAGACATACAAGCCCTCGCCGCATCGGGGATCACCCACGGGTGCAACCCACCAACCAACGACCACTACTGCCCGGGCGACCCGGTGAATCGCGGTGAGATGGCGGCCTTCCTCACCCGCGGCCTCGACCTTCCCACCTCAGACGACGACGTCTTCACCGACGACAACGGCACCGTCTTCGAACAGGACATCCAAGCCCTCGCCGCGTCGAGGATCACCCACGGGTGCAACCCACCGACCAACGACCACTACTGCCCAGGCGACCCAGTCAACCGTGGGCAAATGGCGGCATTCCTGAGGAGGGGTCTCGGAGGCTGATCGGTGGGGCCGACTGAGTGCTTATCCTTCCGGCGAGGCACCGCTCCCTATCGAAGGGCACCCAAGTCGCGTTGAAGCTAGCTGAACCGCCATGGGAACTCCTCTAGGGGCAGGCGTACCTTTCGGGCCAATTCTTTGGCCTGATGACAACATACAGATCCAATCGATGGCGGCAGTATCGGACGCGCTAACGCCCCGGATCACCCGAGCGTGTAGCGGTCATACATTCGGATATGGCTCCGACATCGTGTTCGTGCGTCTAGCGCGATAGATGCCACCTCTTTGCTCCTAGAGGATCAGTCGATACCGAACTCGGACAGATCCACTGGGAGGTCGGCTGGATGGGCTTCCGCCGTGTTGGCATTGATCGAGGTCGAGGACGCCAGGCTGAACTCTGCACTCAGATCGGCGAACTGTGGTTGGAGTGCCGCTGCCGAATATGCGCACAGGCGAATCTCGGTCGTTCCGGCCGCCACCTCTACGTGTCCCCCGAAGGAGACGTTGTTGAACTGGGAAGTGTCGGGAATCGAGAACTGCCCGCCGGTATCCGACACCTGCTCTTGGAAGTCGCTGAGGTTGCACGCCGCTTCCGATGAGAACCACATCATCGCGTTGGTGGTGGTTTGCCAGTGGGAGTTGAGCCGGACGAGACCAGGCCCAGGTGCGTCGACCGTGGCGGTGAGGACCTCGAGGACGGTAGAGCCGGGGGCCGATGGGCAGTCGGTGGCAAAGGTGGCATCGAGACCACACGAGTCGTATCCCACGGTCGTGAGGTATACCTCGGACGGCCTCCCGTCCAACGTCGCGGCGTCGGAAGCATGATCAGCCTCAATGGCAGTGGCCGCGTCGACGACCTGACCCTCGGAGAGACGACGCATGAACGCCGCCATCTGCTCCCGGGTCACATTGTCCGACGGACAGAACTGAGTGTTCTCAGGCGGGTTGCACCCGAACGTCACCCCCGAATCCGCCAACCACGAAATGTCATCGTGAAAGACATTCGAATCGGGGACATCCTCAAACCGGTCACTGGCCCACACCGCTAGCGGCACTGCCATCAGTACGGCAACCAGCACCGCTATCGCCTTTCTTCTTCCCTTCATGGGAGTCTCCTCTCTCGCTACGAACTCGTCCGCAGCCGGGTCGTAGGGATCCCCATTTGGAAATCCTCCATTAATAGAGGCACCTGTGGAGTTCGTGATACATGAGCAGGTCACAGAACGGGGACCGGGCCCGCACGTCACCTTTCTGTGTATGGAATCTCGCTCTATCGCGTCAGGAATCTGCACAGAATGCCCGTATCAAGACCAACAGCGCGGTCACGCCCCCTTCGCAAAGGGGGCGTGAACCGGGTTTCTATTCGGTTGTGGTTGGTTACTTGAGCCGATGTCTTAGCCGTCTATTCCTCCCTCACTGTGCTGTGTGACGTCTCCCTCCGAATGGGTCACCGCCGAGGGGGGCGCTTCTGTCCACCGGGCGTACAAGTTTGCCTCGAATACCGGCTTCGCCGCGGCCGTCCCAAACGTCCGGGCGCACAGACGGTAAGTCTTGCTACCGGCCGGGACAACATCAACAACAGACACATCCACCGTCTCCACCGCTCCTTGCGAGGATGTCACTCCGAGCTTTCCGCCAAGTGCCTCTGTGAAGCTGCCACACGCCGCGTCGGTGGTAACCCAGACAACAAGCTGGCTAGTGGCTGTAGTCTGAGCTCCGATCGTTCCAGTCAGCTCCGTAACACCGTCGGCGGGTGCCTCGATGGCTGTCTCACCGATGAGTGTGTTAGTTGTAGCCGGAATCGACGAGGTAGAACAGTTCGTTCCGGCCCCACCGACAAAGCCGCAGTCAAAGTACGAGACTACAGTCTGATACGCCGTGGGTGGCTCACCACCGAGCTGATCAGAGTCAGCCGCATGATCCGACTCGGTGGCCGAATCCGCCGTCGTGGCATGGTCAGCCTCCACCGCGGTAGCAGCATCCACCACCTGGCCTTCGGAGAGACGACGCATGAACGCAGCCATCTGCTCTCGGGTCACATTCTCCGACGGACAGAACTGGGTGTTGTCCGGTGGGTTGCACCCGAACGTCACGCCCGAATCCGCCAACCATGAGATGTCATCGTGGAACACATTCGAATCCGGCACGTCCTCGAACCGGTCACTCGCCCACACCGCCAACGGCGTCACCAACAACACCGCTGATAACAGGGCTATCCATTTGCTTCGTCCCTTCATGGGAATCTCCTCTCTCGCTACGAAACATTCGCAGCCGAACTCGCTGACCCCCTCGTGGGGATCTCGGGAGAAAGAGGGATGGGTATCCGTCGTGATACATGCGTCATAAGTTCACGTCCCCGGAATGCGGGGACGTGAACGGTTTGCAATTCGATTGTTTGTTGCTTGATTCCTACTCGTCGGCTGATTTCTCGTCGTCGTCGCCCGAACTGAACTGACCCGCAACAGCCGCTGGGGTAGCTCCGCTTCCGTCAAACGGCACCCACATCACGTTGAGGCTGCCTTGGAACAGGCTTGTCCCGGCGTCAACAGAAGTGATATCGAAGGTCACGTCGTGACTACCCGCGTCGACGACCACCGCTCCGGTAGTAGCGCACTGGTCCTCAATCCCGGATTCGCCGCCCACCGCGACGAACATGCTGGTTCCTGCAACTGCCGTACCGTCAACCCGCAGGGGGCAGACCACAATATCGGGGGTTGCTCCGCCCCTTGTGATATCTACCGCGGCATTCATCACCAGGGTGCCCCGGGCGGGGGCCTCGATGGTGGTGTCCAGGGTCGTATTTTGGTCCGGAAGGCCATTGCTGAACGCAAACGCAGCTCGAGAGGCCAAGGCGCTGGAGTCGAACCCGTCGACCGTGTCGGCATCATCCGCAGTAGTGGCATGATCGGCGTTGGTTGCCGAGTCCGCCGTGGCGGCATGATCAGCTTCCGTTGCCGAGTCCGCCGTGGTGGCATGATCAGCTTCCGTGGCATGATCAGCTTCGGTCGCCGACTCCGCCTCGATGGCAGTGGCCGCGTCCACGACCTGACCTTCCGCGAGACGACGCATGAATGCAGCCATCTGCTCCCGGGTCACATTGTCCGACGGGCAGAACTGGGTGTTGTCCGGTGGGTTACACCCGAACGTCACCCCCGAATCCGCCAACCACGAAATGTCATCGTGGAACACATTCGAATCCGGTACGTCCTCGAACCGGTCACTCGCCCATACCGCTAGCGGTATCGCCATCATGACAGCAACAAGAACGGCTATCGACTTCCTTCTTCCCCTCATGGGAATCTCCTCTCTCAAATGCGAACAATTCGCATGCGGACTATCTCTGACCCCACGTTGGGGATCTCAGGAGGAAGAGGGATTGGTGCCCCTCGTGATACACCCCATGAGTTAACGTCCCGGGGAGGTGAGGGCGTGAACGGTTTGTAGCCCGATGTTTGAAACTTGACTCCTTCTCGTCGGCCGAATTCTCCTCATCAGACTGTCGGGCAACCCATACGAGCTTCCAGCCCGCCACTCGTCGTCAACTTCCAGCCATCCGTCGCCACGAGCGCCCGTTTGGCCATATCGATCGACGCGTGCTCCTGCGGAGCCAATAGGATGCGTCGTGGACCGCTAAATGAGGAGGTAGCCGTGAGCATCGAGAACCTGCTGTCTGAAGAACGATCCTTCCCCCCCGCCGAGGACTTCACCTCCCAGGCCAA
Organism: Acidimicrobiia bacterium; assembly: GCA_009377735.1. Lineage (GTDB taxonomy): Bacteria > Actinomycetota > Acidimicrobiia > Spongiisociales > ZC4RG35 > WHTL01. The sequence continues at coordinate 157 of WHTL01000237.1, read as the reverse complement.
CGCCCAACCCGGTATCCACGAGGAAGCGTCCCAGGACCCGGCCGCCTACTGGCTGCAACAGGCAAAGACCCGTCTCACCTGGGATCAAGAGCCTACCGTCGCCCTCGATGACTCGAACGCCCCCTTCTTTAAGTGGTTCTCCGATGGCGAACTCAAC
>WHTL01000208.1 GCA_009377735.1 Acidimicrobiia bacterium | reverse complement strand
TACAAGGTGAGCCAGAAGTTCAACGAAGAAGCACCCGATGACTACCGCGCCGAGGGTCTGCAGATGCTCCGCGATGAGGACATCATCGATGCCATCCGCTATCTGGTGGCACTCCATGCCGGCGATGACACCGTCACCACGCACACCGGTGAGGAGATCCCGGTACGCACCGACGACATCGACCATTTCGGTAATCGCCGCATCCGCACCGTCGGCGAGTTGATCCAGAACCAGATACGGGTGGGTCTTACCCGTCTGGAGAGGGTTGTGAAGGAGCGGATGACGACCCAGGACCCCGAGGCGATCACACCTCAGAGCCTGATCAACATCCGACCCGTCACCGCCTCCATCAAGGAGTTCTTCGGGACAAGCCAGCTGAGCCAGTTCTTGGACCAGCCCAACCCGTTGGCAGGTCTCACCCATCGTCGTCGTCTCAATGCTCTCGGCCCGGGTGGGCTCTCCCGTGAGCGCGCCGGCTTCGAGGTTCGTGACGTCCATCCATCCCACTACGGGAGGATGTGTCCCATCGAGACACCCGAGGGTCCCAACATTGGGCTCATCGGCTCCCTGGCCACATACGCCCGGGTTAACCGCTTCGGGTTCATCGAGACCCCCTATCGTAAGGTGAAGGACGGGAAGGTCACCGACCAGGTCGACTATCTCACCGCCACCGAGGAGGAGCGCTACGTCATCGCCCAGGCGAACGCCCCGATCGATGACAATTCCAAGTTCGTCAACGATCGGGTGTTGGTTCGATTGGCGGGAGATGAGGTCGAGACCGTATCCCCCGACCAGGTCGACTACATGGATGTTTCGCCCAAGCAGATCGTATCTGTGTCCACCGCCCTCATTCCCTTCCTGGAGCACGACGACGCCAACCGTGCCCTGATGGGTTCCAACATGCAGCGTCAGGCGGTCCCTCTCCTCCAGGCAGAGGCGCCGCTGGTTGGAACAGGTGTCGAGGAGCGGGCAGCACGTGACTCCGGAGAAATGGTGATCAGCCCCTTCGACGGAGAGGTGGTAGACATCACGGGGACCGAGCTCGTCATCAAGGAAAAGGGCGCCAACAAGAAGCACAGTTACAACCTGGGGAAGTTTGAGCGCTCCAACCAGGGCACCAGCCTCAATCAGAAGGTCCTGGTGCACCAGGGCGACAAAGTGAAGGCCAACCAAGTCCTCGCCGATGGGCCCTCCACCGACAAGGGCGAGCTGGCACTCGGCAAGAACCTGATGGTGGCATTTATGTCGTGGCGTGGCCACAACTATGAGGACGCCATCATCGTGAGCGAGCGTCTCGTAGTTGACGACGTGCTTACGTCGATTCACATCGAGGAGCATGAGATCGACGCCCGAGACACCAAACTCGGTGCCGAGGAGATCACCCGTGACATCCCCAACGTCGCCGAGGAGGTGCTGGCCAGTCTTGACGAGGATGGGATCATCCGGATCGGAGCAGAGGTCGGCGCCGGCGATTACCTCGTTGGAAAGGTGACACCCAAGGGCGAAACCGAGCTCACACCTGAGGAGCGACTTCTCAGGGCAATATTCGGTGAGAAGGCCCGTGAGGTGCGTGATACCTCACTCAAGGTCCCCCACGGTGAGAGCGGCAAGGTCATCGGTGTCAAGGTATTCCGACGCTCCGAGGACTACGAGCTCCCGGCCGGGGTCAACGACCTGGTTCGGGTGTATGTAGCCAAGCAGCGCAAGATCTCCGAGGGTGACAAGTTGGCCGGTCGGCACGGGAACAAGGGCGTAATCTCCAAGATCCTTCCCGAAGAGGACATGCCCTTCCTCGCCGACGGCACCCCAGTCGATATCATCCTGTCCCCACTCGGTGTTCCCTCTCGTATGAACATCGGTCAGGTGATGGAGACCCATCTCGGATGGGCGGCCGCACAGGGATGGGAGCCCTTCGAGGGTGACAGCCCGGCGCACGGGGGTGTCGAGCAGTGGACCAACGTGGCGTCGCCCGTCTTCGACGGTGCCAATGAGACCGAGGTCGTGAAGGTGCTCGAGTCCTCTCGTCCCAACCGTGACGGCCAGAAACTGGTCGGTGCCGACGGTAAGGCAACCCTTTATGACGGTCGCACCGGTGAGGCGTTCGATACGCCGATCACGGTCGGATACATGTACATCCTGAAGCTCGTCCACCTCGTGGACGACAAGATCCACGCAAGGTCGACTGGACCCTACTCCATGATCACCCAGCAGCCTCTCGGCGGTAAGGCCCAGTTCGGTGGCCAGAGGTTCGGGGAGATGGAGGTCTGGGCACTGGAGGCGTATGGCGCCGCCTATGCCCTACAGGAGGTACTCACCATTAAGTCCGACGACGTCCAGGGCCGGGTCAAGGTCTATGAGGCGATCGTCAAGGGCGACAACATCCCAGAGCCGGGAATCCCCGAGTCCTTCAGGGTGTTGGTAAAGGAGATGCAGAGTCTCGGTCTGAGTGTCGAGATGCTCTCCGCCGGTGAGGAAGTCGAGCTGCGTGAGCTTGAGGACGATGGAGCGTATCGGGGTATGGACAGCCTCGATATCGACCTTTCCCGGCCCGAGCGCCCCGAGAGCTGATCTCGCCGTTTGATGAACCGACCGCACATCCCCGAATTTTGTGACCCCGAAACCCACGACCCAGGAGTCTGAGTGGCACAGCAAACCCTGTTCGATGAACTGAAGATCGGCCTCGCATCCAGCGACCAGGTTCGCTCCTGGTCGTATGGCGAGGTGAAGAAGCCGGAGACCATCAACTACCGCACCCTCCGTCCTGAGAAGGAGGGCTTGTTCGACGAGCGCATCTTTGGCCCCCAGCGGGACTGGGAGTGCTACTGCGGCAAGTACAAGAGGATTCGCTACAAGGGAATCATCTGTGAGCGTTGTGGTGTCGAGGTCACCCGCTCCAAGGTACGCCGGGAGCGTATGGGTCATATCGAGTTGGCCGCCCCAGTAACCCACATCTGGTTCTTCAAGGGTGTTCCCAGCCGTCTCGGTTATCTCCTGGACATGTCCCCCAAGGACCTGGAGAAGGTCATCTACTTCGCCGCCTATCTCATCACATCCGTGGATGAGGAGAAGCGGCAGAAGGACCTCCCCGAACTTGAGGAGGCGATGCGAGCCGAGCTCGAGATCGTCACCGAGGAGTTCGAGGAATGGAGGTCAAATCGTCTCGAGGCCCTGGAGGACGAACTCTCCCGTATGGAGGAGGGTGGCGCCAAGAGCCAGGAGATCAACGCGCGCCGTCGAGAAGTGGAGCGCGAGGTCGCCGATCGCGAGGAGCGGTCCGAGCGCGAGGGCAGGCTCATCGAGGACGCCTTTGACGTGTTCCGTCAGCTTGAGCCCAAGACACTGGTCGAGTCCGAACAGCTTTGGCGCGAGGTACGCGACCGTTACGAGGAGTACTTCGTCGGGGGTATGGGTGCAGAGTCGGTCAAGGACCTGCTGGGGAGGCTCGATCTCGATGCCGAAATGGCACGTCTTGATGAGAACCTGAACGGCAAGTCTGCCCAGCGGCGTCAGCGTGCAACCCAGCGCATGAAGGTCGTCAAGCCCTTCTACGAGGCTGCCAACGACCCCCAGGACATGATCCTCGAGGCAGTGCCGGTGATCCCCCCGGATCTCCGTCCCATGGTGCAGCTCGATGGCGGGCGTTTCGCCACGTCCGATCTCAACGATCTCTACCGTCGCGTGATCAACCGAAACAACCGGTTGAAGAGACTGCTCGAACTCGGCGCCCCCGAGATCATCGTGAACAACGAGAAGCGGATGCTCCAGGAGTCCGTCGATGCCCTCTTCGACAACGGACGTCGCGGCCGTGCCGTGACCGGTCCGGGCAACAGGGCGCTCAAGTCGCTCTCCGACATGCTCAAGGGTAAGCAGGGCCGTTTCCGCCAGAACCTCCTCGGTAAGCGGGTCGACTACTCGGCTCGGTCTGTGATCGTCGTCGGACCCAAACTGAAACTCCATCAGTGCGGTCTGCCCAAGATCATGGCTCTCGAGCTCTTCAAGCCCTTCGTCATGAAGAGACTGGTCGATCGGGAGCTCGCCCAGAACATCAAGGCCGCCAAGCGGATGGTCGAAAGACAGCGGCCCCAGGTTTGGGATGTCCTCGGTGAGGTCATCCAGGAGCACCCCGTGTTGCTCAACCGTGCCCCGACACTGCATCGCCTCGGAATCCAGGCGTTTGAGCCCGTACTCGTGGAGGGCAAGGCCATCCAGATCCACCCGCTCGTGTGTGAGGCTTTCAATGCCGACTTTGACGGTGACCAGATGGCCGTCCACGTTCCTCTCTCCGCCGAGGCTCAGGCAGAAGCCAGGGTGTTGATGCTGTCGTCGAACAATGTGCTCTCGCCGGCATCGGGTCGACCCATCGTGACGCTACGTCACGACATGGTGATCGGTGGCTACTACCTCTCCGAGGTGAACGAGGAGGCCAAGGGAGCGGGCCGGGTCTTCACCGATGTCAACGAGGCCCGAATGGCCCACGAGCATGGCGAATTGTCTCTGCATGCCCCCATCAAGGTTCGTATCGGCGATCTCGCCGGTGAGCCCGAGGTACATGCGGATCTGTTGCCACGGCTTGGCGAAATGATCCATGACGAGCCCATCGACGGGACCAAGCTGCATGAGACCACCCTCGGTCGGCTCATCCTCAATGAGAGCTTCCCCCAGGGATTCCCCTTTATCGACTCGGTTCTGATCAAGTCGCATCTGGAGACGCTGGTCGAGGTGATCATCGAGACCTATCCCAGGTCGTCGGTTGCCGACACCATGGACAACCTCAAGGACCTGGGCTTCCTCTATGCGACCAAGGCGGGACTCACCATCAGTGTCGACGATGTGCGCACCCCAGAATCCAAGGCAGCGATCATTGCGGATTACTCTGCCCGCGCCGACAAGGTGCAGACGCAGTTCAACACCGGTGTGCTCACCGATGACGAACGACGCCAGGAGTTGATCGAGATCTGGACGGAGGCCACCGAAGAGGTGACCGACGCCATGCGGGATGCCCTCAGGGCGGACAAGTTCAACTCGCTCGAGATGATGGTTGGCTCGGGCGCCAGGGGTACCGTCCGTCAGGTCCGTCAGTTGGCCGGAATGCGTGGTCTGGTGGCGAATCCCAAGGGTGACATCATGCCACAGCCGATCATCTCCAACTTCCGGGAGGGTCTCTCAGTTCTGGAGTACTTCATTTCCACCCACGGTGCCCGCAAGGGTCTCGCCGACACCGCACTTCGTACCGCGGACTCGGGTTATCTGACCCGTCGTCTGGTCGATGTCTCCCAGGAGGTCATCATCGTCGAGGCGGACTGTGAGACCGATCGCGGGATCATGGTGTCGATCCTCGACCCACGGAGTGGTGGTGTTCTCCGCAATCTCCGCTCTCGCATATTCGGTCGTGTTCTTGCCGACGATCTCAAGATCGGACGCAAGCTCATCGAGACCGACAAGGGTGACAAGCTGAGGGCCGGAACCGTGATCGGGGCACGTGAGCTTCAGGCGATATCGGATGCCGCCGGAGACGATCTGGATGCGATACGGGTCCGCTCCGTCCTCACCTGTGACACCCGCAACGGTGTGTGCCAGTCCTGTTATGGGCTCTCTCTTGCTACCGGTAAGGAGGTCGAGGTGGGCGAGGCCGTGGGAATCATGGCTGCCCAGTCGATCGGCGAGCCGGGAACCCAGCTCACCATGCGGACCTTCCACACCGGTGGTGTGGCCGGTGAGGACATCACACATGGTCTTCCCCGTGTCCAGGAGCTCTTCGAGGCTAGGAGCCCGAAGGGTAAGGCCGTCCTCTCCGAAGTCGGAGGGACCGTCCGTGAGGTGGATGACGAGGAAGGTCGTCGCCTAACCGTTGAGGACAAGGACGGTGAGGTGGATTATGCCATCTCCCGTCGGGCCCGTTTGCGGGTACGCGATGGTGAAGAGATCGCCCCTGGGACCCAGCTCACCGAGGGACCATTGGACCCCAAGGAGGTCCTCGAGTTCCGTGGAGTGCGGGCCGCCCAGCAGTATCTTGTGGACCAGGTGCAGGATGTGTACCGCTCCCAGGGTGTGGAGATCCACGACAAGCACATCGAGCTCATCGTGCGTCAGATGTTGCGTCGGGTGCGGGTGATCTCACCGAACGATGCCGAGTTCCTTCCCGCCGAGTTGGTCGACGACCAGCGTTTCACCGACACCAACCGGGAGTTGGTTGAGGGCGGAAAGGTCCCGGCCGAGGGACGCGCCGAGCTCATGGGTATCACCAAGGCATCCCTGGCGACCGAGTCGTGGCTCTCCGCGGCCTCATTCCAGGAGACCACCAAGGTGCTCACCGATGCAGCCATCCAGTCCCGCTCCGACTACATGCGTGGCCTCAAGGAGAACGTAATAATCGGTAGGTTGATCCCCGCCGGTACCGGTTCCCCGGAGTATCAGGAACTGGTCCCTGCCTTGGAGGGAGCCACCACCGTCGATGCCCTGGCCATTCTCGGAGCCGACCCCGACGCCCTAGACGAGGACGCCCTCCCCGAGGACCCCGCCGAGTGGCTAGCGTCTCTGGGTGCCCAAATGGAAGGCGAAGCAGAAGAGGAGTAGGCGAGCTCCTCGAGCACCTACCACGAGAAATCCCCGCCAGCCGACGGGGGTTTCTCTTGTGTTCTGGGATCTCTGACCCCCGAACTTTGGGCCGGGGACTTCGCTGGGCGGTGGTGGGGACCCGGGGTTGGGGGCTTGGTGTCTCGATCCGTCGGGTCGGTGGGTGATTTGTGGTGGTTATGGTCAAGAGGATGCGGGAAATGAACGACAAGCCAACCGAAACCAGACGACCAACCTGGCTGTATGGAGTGGGTCACAACCCCGACCCCCGGTTCAGTCTCGCCAACGAACGAACCCTCCTCGCATGGATACGAACCTCGGCGGCCTTTGCCGTCGGTGGGGGTGCCGCCCTCTTG
>WHTL01000365.1 GCA_009377735.1 Acidimicrobiia bacterium | reverse complement strand
ACCGATCTGACGGGGACTCCCATCCGAGGAACGGTTTCTCCTGAGGTCACCAAAGGTGTAGAGCTGCTCCACATATCCCACCTCGATCCCCGTTTGTTCGGTGATCCAGCGACGGAGACCCAGTTCCAGGGTCTGGTCATCGTCGCCACGAAGGGGACCGGCGGGTAATGCCGGTGCGTCGGCGCGGTCCACAGTGAGGATTCTGGGAGTATTGTCGGAAACTGCCACGATGGCAGCCTCCAACGAGATCTCGGTGAGGTATGGCACACAGGGGATTGTGGTCGTCTCGACAAGTCCGCGCAGCAAATTCCCGGGCGTCGCCAACAAATGCTGGGAGAGCTCCGGCGGTCCCCTCGTTGCGGGAACCGCCTACAATCACGGGACTGCATGGCAAAAAATACAGATTATGAAATTGGTGACAAGGTAGTCCATCCTCAGCACGGCGCTTCGACCATCAAGGAGACCGTCAAGCAGGAGTTCAACGGCGAGAAGATGGAGTACTACGTGCTGGAGGTGGCCACCGAACAACTCACGGTGCTGGTTCCGGTCGACAAGATGGAGGAGATGATCCGTCCGGTTATCTCCAAGACCGCGGCCCGCAAGGTCCTCCGCTCGCTCAAGGAGGAGCCGGAAGAGGCGGGGTCGAACTGGAGCCGCTGGTACAAGGTGCTCAATGAGAAGATGACCTCCGGCGACATCAACCAGGTGGCCGAGGTGGTACGCGACCTGTCATACGCCCAGCAGATGAAGGGGATCTCCCCGGCGCTGAAGCGGATGTTGTCGAAGGCCCGGATCACACTGACCTCCGAGCTCGCCTTCTCTCTCCAGATCGACGAGGAGGAGGCGGCGAAGAAGCTCGACCGTGCCATCCCCGTCGTGGAGCCACCCGAGGAGGACTGATCCAACGGGTGGGTTGGGGCTTCGACGCCCACCGTTTCGACGATGAGCCACCTCTCATCCTCGCAGGGGTGGTGGTGGACGAGTCCCGTGGTGTCGCCGCCCATTCCGATGGAGATTTGGTTGCCCATGCGGTAATCGACGCCCTCCTCGGAGCCGCCGCACTAGGTGATATCGGTGATCATTTCCCGGCCGATGATGACAGGTGGGTCGACGCCGACAGTCTCCAGATGCTGGCCACTGTGGTAGGGATGGTCGAGACGGCAGGATGGACTCCGGTTCACACTGATGTCACCGTGATCTGTGAAGACGTCCGGATAGCACCGCACCGCAAGGAGATGCGCCGTCGGCTCGCAGACATCCTGGGTCTCGGTGACGAAGCGGTGTCAGTGAAGGCGACTACCACCGATGGGATGATGACACCCGAGGTGGGCCTCTCCGTCGTCGCCGTCGCCACCGTGAGGGCCGACGGTGGTCCCGTGGCCGGTCAGTCCTAAGATTCCTCCCGATGGTACGTCTCCACTCAACATTGCACCGTGAGGTCGTCGATCTCGAGACACGGAAGCCCACTCAGGTCGGGATCTACTACTGCGGTGCCACCGTGCAGGGTGAGCCACATCTGGGTCATGCCTTCTCCGGCGTCGCCTTCGACACCGTCGCCCGCTACCTGGAGTGGCGGGGCTACGACGTGACCTTGGTTCGGAATGTCACCGACATCGACGACAAGATCATCGAGAAGGCGAATGAGGCGGGTGTTCCCATCGCTGAGCACGCCCGGGCGATGGAGGGACTCTTCACCGAGATGTATACCGCCCTCGGGGTGCGAGAACCCGATGTGGAGCCCCATGCAACCGAGCACATTGCCGAGATGCAGGAGATGATCGCTTCGCTCATCGAGACCGGCCACGCCTACGAGTCCCAGGGCGACGTCTACTTCGCCGTCCGTGAGGACGATGACTACGGAAAGCTATCGGGCCGTGACCTCGACGACATGCGGGCGGGGCACGAATCGAGGTAAGCGACCTGAAGAGGGACCCCCTCGACTTCGCGATGTGGAAGGCGGCGAAGCCGGGGGAGCCATCCTGGGACTCTCCCTGGGGGCCGGGAAGACCCGGCTGGCACATCGAGTGCTCGGCGATGGCGCTGAGGTATCTCGGTGAGGGCTTCGAGATCCACGGAGGTGGGTCCGATCTGATTTTCCCCCACCACGAGAACGAGATAGCCCAGGCGGAGACCGCATCCGGGACCGCCTTTGCCCGCTACTGGTTGCACCACGGGATGGTGACGCTGGGTGGGATGAAGATGTCGAAGTCGATCGGGAATGTGATCGGGGTCGACGAGGCACTGGCCCGATACGGAGGTCGTATCCTCCGTCTTCTCTTCCTCAGAGCGCACTATCGATCCAGTCTGGAATTCAGCTGGGAGGTTCTGGAGGAGGTCGCCGCGAGTATGGAGCGTCTCGACCGCTTCTTTCTCGATCATCCCGAGACGGGCGGCGATCCCGACCAGGGTGTACTGGAGCGGTTCCGCAAGACCATGGATGACGACTTCGGAACCCCTGGTGGTGTCTCGGTGATCTTCGACGCCGTTCGCGACGCCAACCGGGCGGAAGCCGACGGCCAGGACATCTCGGGTCTGGTAGGGGCGGTCCGGGAGTTGGTCTCGGTGCTTGGAATCGACGCCGCCAAGGACGTCGGGGACGACGATCTGACAAGTGCCGTCAACGAGGTAGCGGAGGAGATGGGAGTGCCGAGCTCGGAGTCGCTGGAGACGACCATCGACGCGCTCCTCGAGCGACGGGCCGCCGCCCGTTCCGATAGGGACTTCGCCACCTCCGACGCCATCCGCGACCGGCTCGGTGAGGCTGGCATTCTTGTTGAGGACACGGCCGATGGCCAACGCTGGCTTCGGGGATAGGGTCGAGGGGCTTCACGCGGTATCCGAGGCTGTTCGCCGCGGACGGGTACGACGCCTCACGGTGGAGCAGAAGCGGTTGAGAAGACCGGAGTATTCGGAGTTGGCGAGTGTCGTGGAGTCGGGAGGTGGCATCGTCGATGTCGAGGAGGATGTCCGGGCTGGTGCCGAGACGGAGGCACCACAGGGCATCGTTGCCATCGCCGATCCGATACCCTTCCGCAATATCGATGATCTCGTTACACCCCTGGCGGCATTGGTGGTGATGGATCATGTATTGGACCCCCACAACGTGGGGGCAATCGCCCGTTCCGCCCTGGCGGCCGGGATGACCGGGATGGTACGAACTCACCGCCGATCGGCACCGTTGGGGGCCACGGCCCTCAAGGCGGCAGCTGGGGCATTGGAGACGCTGCCCGTTGCCAGCGTTCCCTCGGCCGCCGACGCGGTGCGTCGTCTGGGCTCAGAGGGTGTGTGGAGCGTCGCTCTGGCCGATGGCGCCGAAGATGTCCTCTGGGATCTGCCATTGCTCACCGAGCCTGTGGCCTTGGTAATCGGCGCCGAGGGCGATGGTGTTTCCTCGCTGGTGCGAGAACGGGCTGACATGGTGGTGTCCATCCCCATGGAGGAAGGCATCGGCTCCCTAAACGCCTCGGTGGCGGCCGCCCTCGCCTGTTTTGAGGTGAAACGGGTCAGAGCCCGTCGAACCTAGGGCGGAGGTGTTCGTCCGGTGGTGTTGTCCTGTTTCACCGCTTATCGGACACATGTCGCGGGGCATATCTGACAGCATCGGTGTATTCGATCTTGGAGGTGCTGTCATGGCTGGTAGGCCGATACCGATGACTGTGAAGAGGGCGATCGTGGAGGTGATGT
>WHTL01000201.1 GCA_009377735.1 Acidimicrobiia bacterium | reverse complement strand
GACGGATTCGCTACGCCCAGTTCCGGCAGTGTTCGGCACAGATACGCCAGACTGAGGATTTCAGCCAGCAGGGAGACGCTGCAACAGATGGTCCACGCGTGATTGACTGGACGATTGTCTCTGCCGTAGCTACCGCCGTTGCCGCGGTCGCTGCCCTGGTCGCCCTCTGGTTCACGGCCAGTCCGGCGGCATCATCCACCCACGACTGAAGATTGGCATCCGGCAACACACCTGCCAGCGCCTTGACCTCACGTTCCAGATTCTCCCCTAGCTGATCACGCAGCGAGTCCCGTGCGAACTGGTCCCCGACGAGCCCGACCAGCCCGATGAGGGCAATGAAGGTCAGAGCATAGGCAACAAGAAGGGTGGTGGCGAGACGACGGCGACGTCGACTACTGGTCATCCACGAATTTGTAGCCGAGTCCGCGCACGGTGACGATTCGCTCCGGGTTGGAAGGGTCCTTCTCGAGCTTGTGTCGGAGCCTCTTTATGTGAACGTCAAGGGTCTTGGTATCCCCAAAATAGGTGGCCCCCCACACGTCGTCGATGAGTACTTCCCGGGTCGAGAGCCGGTTGGTCCGGTGCATGAGCGTCTCGAGGAGCTTAAACTCCTTGGGTCGAAGCTCGACCATCTCGTTGTCCACCCGGACCTCATGAGCATCCACATCGAGGGTGATCTTGCCCCCTCTAAGCACCTCGTTGGTGTCGGCGTACTGACCGGTTCGTGTCGAGCGTCTGATTTGGGAACGGACGCGCGCCATCAGCTCCCGCATCGAGAACGGTTTGGTCACATAGTCGTCTGCACCCAACTCCAATCCGGAGACCTTGTCGGCCTCGGAGTCACGAGCGGTGAGCATGATGATTGGGATATCGGAGTCGCGTCGGATCTGGCGACACACATCGAGACCCGATAGACCGGGGAGCATCACATCGAGCAGGACGAGGGCGGGGCGATGACGACGGATGAGGGCGATGCCGTCCACCCCGTCGTCGGCGCTGCGGACCCTGAATCCCTCCGTTTCCAATGCAAAGGACACCGACTCGGCAAGAGCCGGCTCATCCTCGATGATTACCACCAGCGGACCGCTACGACCGTTCCCGTTGGTCAAAGCCCCGACTCGTCGAACTCGCCTATGTCTCCGGTCATGAGGAAGATGACGTGCTCGGCGATGTCTACCACCTGATCACCGACCCTTTCCAATGCTCGGGCGACCATGAAGCCCTTGGTAGCGAACTCGAGTCGATCCCGGTCGGGACCCGCATCCACCACCAGACGATACATCTCCCGGTTGAGGCGATCCACCGGTTCATCCATGACGGGGAGAAGTCGGGCTTCGTCGGCATCACGACGAACGAAGGAGTCGAGACCGGTCCTGATCATGTTACGAACCAGATCACCCATCTCCCTGATCTGAGACACCATAGGCTCCACCGGGGGAAGACCCTCGGCGGTCTCGGCCATGGTGGCGATATTTGCGGCTTGCCGTCCGGTTCGTTCCAAGGTCACGGCACTTTCGAGAAGAACCGTCATCAAACGGAGGTCACTACCCATGGGCTGTTGCCGGGCCATGAGCTGGAGCCACTCCTCCCTAAAGTTCACAAGAATTGCGTCTACTTCTCCCTCACCCGCTTTGACCTGGGCGGCCAACTCCAGATCGGGTTCGCAGAACGACTCGACAGCCATCCCCACCATCTGCTCCGCGGCGTCAGCGGCACCGATTAAGGTCTGCTCTAGAGCCTCGAGCTCCTGATGAAAGTGTGATCGTGTGTCGGGCATCGATCCAGCCGTTCCCTCGCTCATCCGAACCTACCGGTGATGTAGTTCTCGGTCTCGGTTTCGGCTGGTGACGTGAATAGTTTATTCGTAGTGTCGAATTCTATTAGCTTGCCCGTCCTTTGTCCCATCTCACCGACGTCGACACTGAAAAAAGCCGTGCGGTCGGCCACCCGGGCTGCCTGCTGCATGTTGTGGGTAACGATCACGATCGTATAGTCCTTTTTGAGTTCCAGCATCAGCTCTTCGATCCTATGGGTGGCGATGGGATCAAGAGCGGAGCACGGCTCGTCCATGAGTATCACGTCGGGACTCGTGGCGATGGCGCGGGCGATACACAGCCTCTGCTGCTGCCCACCGGAGAGGGCCAGACCACTCTCGTCGAGTTTGTCCTTTACCTCGTCCCAAAGGGCCGCTTGTTGCAATGCCGTCTCCACGATCTCATCGAGACCCTTCCTGACCCCATTGAGGCGCGGACCGAACACGACATTGTCGAAGATGCTCTTAGGAAACGGATTGGGCTTTTGGAACACCATCCCAATACGCCGTCGTACCTCTACGGGGTCAACGCCATCGGCGTAGAGATCTTCGCCGTTGTAGACCACAGATCCCTCGACACGCGCAGTGGGAATGAGGTCGTTCATACGATTGAGAGTGCGTAGCAAAGTTGACTTCCCGCAGCCACTAGGACCGATAAGAGCCGTCACCTGATGCGGAGGAATCGCCATCGAGACATCCCTCAAGGCTGGGAAGTCTCCGTACAGTACCCCGACACCCCCGAGTTCGAACACAGACGGCGACTCTTCACCAGCCGGAGTCGTCTCCTCGCCCGTCGCTGTCTCGGGCTGGTCCACTGTCAAATTGTCGAAACGCATTGCATCCATCATCTCTTTCCTAGTGCCACGGATCAGTACCTCATCAATCGGCGAATTGACTCCTCCTGGCAACGAGTCGAGCCGCCACCGTGAAGAACAATACAAGGGCCATCAGTGTGAGGGACCCGGCCCAGGCGCGCTCAACCGCGGCTGGTAGGGCCTGACGTCCCTCATCGAGTATCTGGAGGGGGAGCGCACCCTGAGGTGTTCCGTTGAGAGCGAGGACGATCTCTCGTGCCCCCAATGCGGTGAAGAGGAGGGGTGCCGTCTCACCCATGCCGCGGGCTACAGCCAACATCGACGAGGTTGCCAGCCCGGGTGCGGCCGCGGGGACCACCACCCTTACGATCGTCTGCCAGTGGCGCGCGCCCAGACCAGAGGAGGCGCTACGAAGATCCTGAGGCACGAGACGTAACACCTCTTCGCTGGAACGCACCACGATGGGGAGCATGAGCACCGCCAAAGCAGCCGCCCCGGGGAGAGAACCGAAAAACAGATCGGCGTCAACGACAAGGGCGGAGAAAATGAACAGACCCACAAAAACCGAGGGCACGCCAGTCATCACATCAGTGAAGAAACGCACCGGCTTCGCCAGGAAGCTGTCCTTGTATTCAACAAGGAAGACCGCCGCTGCAATACCCAATGGAACCGAAAGCAGGATGGCGAGACCGGTCATATATATGCTGCCAACAATCGCGGGGGCGTAACCCCCCCCCTCCGTTCCCGGGTTGAACGGAGGGTTCTCAAACAAGAAATCGAGGCTGATCGCACCCAGACCCTGGACCAGAGTGACCGCAAGGATGGCTACCAGGGGCACCAAGGCTGTAGCCATTGTGAGATACAGGAAGATGCGGATCGCGAGATCCTTCCGATTGCGCGCGACCGCATTGGATGACCGCTCGTGGAGACTGCGACTGCTCGTGGCGACAGTACCGGTGGTCATAGCGCCGCGTCCCCTGTGACATGTCCCAGCCTGTTGACAATGAAGCGGGCCAGCATGTTCACCAGGACGGTTATTACGAAGAGTGCCACCCCCAAGGCGAGTAGGGCATTTATGTATTCGGGTGACGCCTCCTTGAAGGCAGCGGCGATCTGGGAGGCAACCGTCTGACTGGTGTCAAACAGTCGAAACTCGGCGCGAGCGTTCCCCCCGATGATTAACAAAACGGCGATGGTCTCGCCGAGGGCGCGACCCAACCCCAACATAGCGCCACCGATGATCCCTGCCGTGCTCCTGGGGAGGACCACATGGCGGATCACTTCCCATCGGGTTGCCCCAAGCCCAAAAGCAGCGAATCGCTCTTCCCGCGGGGTCTGGGCTATCACCTCTCGGATCACGGCGCTGGTTATCGGCAACACCATTACGCCGAGCACGAGTGAGGCTATGAAGAGATTACGAACCCGGACCGGTCCGGCGAACGCTGGGAGAAAAGGCCCAAGCAGCTCGGAGACCCTCGTCATGAAAGGCATCAGAACAGGCACCAAGAACAACGAGCCCCACAACCCGTAGATGATGCTGGGCACCGCCGCCAGGAGGTCGACGGTATAGCCGAGCATCTTCGCCAACCTCCTTGGTGCGAGCTGAGTCAAATAGAGAGCGATCCCAGTGGCGGGAACGATTGCAAAGAGAAGCGCTAGGACCGCAGTCACCACCGTGCCGAACAGAAACTCGAAGCCACCGTAGGTGCCACTGATCGAACCATCACGGGCATTGCCAGGACTCCACTCCCGACCGAAGAAGAGGTTAAGACCTTCACTCTCGAACACCGGCCAGGAGTCGATCGTCGTCGACACGATCATCCAGCCCAGGACCAAGAGCACACAGAGCCCGGCGCCAGAGAGAAACCAGCGGAAGGCAGGGTCGGCTGTCCTCTGCAGACGCCCAGACCTGAGACCAGGTCCGGGGTCTGGGCGTCTGCTGAATTTTTGGTCGGTGGCCGAAGCCGAGGTCACTGGTCTAGTCTCCTACCGTCTGGCTTCAGCCGTCAGCGTTGATCTGCTCCACCTTGGCGAGCGATAGCTCCTGGGTGGCATCGCTGAGAGGTGCATAACCGAGATCGGCGGCGAAGCTGTCACCCTCCTCAAGGGCCCACGTCAGATAGTCCTTCAGAGCATCGGCGTCGCCCTGGTCGTACCCGCAGGTGTAGGCGAGAACCCAGGTGGCTCCGGCGATAGGGTAGCCCTCGGCGCCCACACCGAGCACATCGAAACGGAGATCCTCGGGGAGGTCGATACCTTCAACCGCGGCGCCCACCGTATCGGTGCTGGGCACAATGGCGTTGCCGTCCCCATTGACCACGCCAACAGTGGGCAGCCCCTGCTGCACGGCGAACTCAAGGGAAACGTAGCCGATACCACCCGGCTGCTGGGCAATAGCGCTGGCGACACCGTCGTTCTGCTCACCGGCAACCTGCCCACCGAACCAGTCGACCTCGTCTCCGGCGCCGTAGTCGGCGGCCCAGTCGGCGTCCTCGTCCTCAAGATAGGTGGTGAAGATGGAGGTGGTCCCCGAGCCATCGGCACGGACCGTCACGGTCAGCTCCTGGTCGGGCAGCTCCACGTCCGGGTTCAGCTCGGCGATAGCAGGGTCGTTGATGTTGGTGATCTCACCAGAGAAGATGTCCGCGATGGTGGCGCTGTCTAGTACCAACCCGTCCAGTCCCTCGATGTTGTAGGCGACCACCACTCCACCAAACACCATGGGGATATGGAGGACCTCGCCGCAGGCGCGGGCGTCGACCGCGTCAGCCATCTCCTCATCATCCATGTAGGCATCGGAGCCGGCGAAGATGGTCTGCTGGTCGATGAACCTCTCCCGGCCACCACCAGAGCCGATCGACTCATACTGAATCGAGACACCCGGCTGAACGTTTGTGGTGTACTCGCCAATCCAGGTCTGATATACGGGATCGGGAAACGACGCACCGGCGCCAAGAATGTTCGCCTCAAGGGCTCCACCGGACTCTTCCTCTTCGGGCGCCTCTTCCTCTTCTTCCATCGGCTCCTCTTCCTCTTCGGCGGGAGCTTCGGTATCTTCGGTGGGAGCTTCAGTCTCTTCGGCGGGTGCTTCGGTCTCTTCGGTTGCGGCCTCGGTGTCCTCGGCAGGATCCTCGTCGGATCCTCCGTCACCGCAGGCGGCTACCACCATTGCGAGGATCGCAACTAGGGCAACCAGACGTAACAGACGTGCGGACATGTGCCATCTCCATTTTCAGATAGGGATCAATCACACGACAGATCATCACCGATCCATCCGCACGGCAAGGTATCAGGGCCCGGTGACCGTGCTCCTGCTGCAACGTGAACGGGAGGTAAACACTTGGGACCGGGGTTCTGAGCGGGGACAACACACCCTGGTACGCGTCTCTCAACCACCGGAGGTCCTATCAGGTGGCGGGCTACGCCCGCCGCTGATTGTCTGTTCCGACCGCCACTCGGCTTCGCCGGCGGTCGGGCCAGCGACTGGGGTTCGCTTCGCTCACCAAATCGTTGGCATACCCTTAGGAACCGGGGCTGGCGAGCGAATGGGGTTCGCTCCGCTCACCAAATCGCTGGCGACACTTGGGAATCGGGCTTCTGAGCGGGGACAACACAATCGCTCGCGTCTCTCAACCACGGGGGTTCTGTGTTGTGGCGGGCTTCGCCCGCCGGGGTGTCAGGTGGCGGTCGGGCCCGCCTATACAGCGGGGGTGCCGCTGATGGCGAACCGGCCCCTGGCGTCGGCCAAGCCTTGGAGGGAGACATGGGCGTTGACACCCTTCTCGGTAGGAACCTTGGTCCACGCTCCCGTATGGTCCAACACCCATGCCAGCTCGTCGTCGGCGAGAAGAACATCGAGAACCTCATCAAGCCGCAACTGCAACGCAGAATCGGTGATCGGTGTCAGCGCCTCTACCCGCCGGTCAAGATTGCGTGGCATGAGATCCGCGGAGCCGATCAGATATTGACGCTCCTCCCGTCCAAACCGGTAGATCCGAGAATGTTCCAGGTAGCGGCCCACCAGGGATCGCACGGTGATGTTCTTCGAGTATTCGGGATCACCGGGGCGCAAACAGCAGATGCCCCTAACGATGAGATCGATCTGGGTCCCCGCCTGAGAAGCGTCGTAGAGGGCTTCGATCATCTCCGCATCGACCAAGGAGTTCATCTTCATGGTGATCTGGCCGTTCTCGGACTCGGCCTCGGACCGGATGAGCTCGGTGATCCGCTTCCGGATGCCGTTGGGGAGACCGCCAGCTTCGGGAGTGGCTGACCTAGATGTCGTGCGGTGGATGTTTTCTGAGATTTCTTCGGTAAGGATGGTTTCTGCCTGCCGGTAGGGGTGTTCTTGGGGTGAGGTGTGTCTGAGTGGGACGGAACGGTATCGGGTACGGTGCCCGATCTCGGTAGGTGTGAACCGTGATGAATGATGTAGACGGCGACGTCGTGAACGAGCCTGACGCCGAGAACCACGCAGGAGTGCTCGAGGAGGTTGACGACACCGTCCTTGTGTTCCTGGACGGCGACGCCGGGTCGCCACGCGAGTTCTCTTCCGTTGAGGAGACCGGGGGG
>WHTL01000273.1 GCA_009377735.1 Acidimicrobiia bacterium | reverse complement strand
TTCTAGTCGTATCCTCGGTTCATCCGCCCGATGATCCCAGGATCCGGGAGAAGACCATCGGAAGCCTCCAGACCGAATGGGACGTGACCTATGCCACCAGGCTGCCCGGACCAACCTCGAAGGAAGGCATCACCTGGCTAGCCCTCCGGGGGGGCCGCATGGCTCGATTGTTCACGGCTTCGATGCTCATCCTGTCCCGGACGTGGGACGTCGTATCGGTCCATGACCCCGAATTGCTTCCGGCCGCCCTGGTGAGGAGCCTCCTGGGCAGGAGCACCGTGTTTGACCTCCATGAGGATGTCCCCGCGCAGATGCTCGATAAGTCGTGGATTCCCTCCCCGCTCCGTCGTCCCTTGGCCTGGACGTTCGGCATGATGTTGCGTGTCTCCGAGAGGGCGATTCTGATCACCGTGGCGGAGGACTCCTATGGGCATCTCCTCTCCGGGTCGCCGGCGGTCATCCGCAACCATCTCAACCTGGAGGGTCTGCCGCCGCCGGTCTCCGATACCAGTGAGGTGGCGTACCTGGGAGATATCACAAAGCTACGCGGTGCCAGCGCGGCGGTGGCGTTCGCCCGTGGCGCCGGACTCCCCCTGGTCATGGTGGGCCGGCGCCAACCGGAGTTGCAACGGGAGTTGGAGAGCATCGCCGGGAGTGACGTAGCCATCGAGTTCACGGGGCATCTCGACCATGAATCAGCTCTTGCCCGAGTCGCTACCGCCACCGTTGGGGTGTCCCCACTGCATGATGTGGGTAACTATTCCCATTCCATGCCTACCAAGGTCTTGGAGTATCTGGCGTTAGGTGTGGGAGCGGTCGTCTCGGACCTGCCGGGCACGAGGTCCGTAGTCGAAGGGCTCCCCGGCGTAGCCTTCGTGCGGCCCGGGGACGACGCCGCCTGGGAGGAGGCAGGTCACGATCTCGATTTGAGGCGCCTCCGGGAAGAGGCACGCTCGGGTGTCGAGGAGGTGCGGAGTCGTTTTGCCTGGCCGGATGACGAGGTCAGGGACGTTTACCGGAGAGCGTTCGCCGGATAAATCCGGTTCCCCATCCGAGGTGCATGGTGGGCAGTGCCAGAGCAACACCGAACCCTGGGAGTCCGTGCTTGATGACTGCGGCGATCGTGGCGACGGAAACAACCACTGCATAGAGACCCGGAACCAATGCCGCGATGAGTGGTCTTTGGAGTCCGACTGCCGCCACTCCACCCATCACCACCCCCACCACCAGACCCGGAGCCGCGAGCTGGCGCCAACGGAGCGAGCCGGGATGTCGGGCGAGCATTTCCCGTTTCCACCATCCGTACTGGTGGTACTGGGACCAGAGCCCAGCGAGATCGGATCGCGGCCGGTAGGCAACTTCCAACTTCGGCTCGAACCAGACGACTCCACCGGTTCGGCGTATCCGCCAGTTGAGCTCGTAGTCCTGGTTGCGGAGGAACCGGGTGTCGAATCCACCGGTTCTCTCAAGAGCCGACCGACGATATACCCCCAGATACACCGTGTCCGTGGGGCCTGCATCGCCTCCGATACGGTATTTGGCGTCCCCTGCCCCAAAGGCAGAGCCCATGGCCGCGGCGATGGCACGCTCAATCCAGGTGGAGCCGACAGGGACCTGACGACCACCCACATTGTCGGCATCCGTGTCCTTCAAGGTGGCCACGGCCGTCGAGAGGTAACCGGCTGGAAGGTTGGAGTGGGCATCGCAGCGGGCGATGATGTCGTATCGGGCCGCCTCGATGGCGCGATTGAGGCCGTCCGGAGTTCTCCCACCCGGGTTGTCGACTATCACCACCTCCTCATCGACAAAGGCAGCGGCCGAGCCGTCCCCATCGGCCACGACGATCTCGATGGGCCCGTCATAGTCCTGATTGCGGATGAGGGCGATCGTGTCGCGCAGACGGCCGTCGGCACCTAGGACGGGGATGATCACAGAGACACCCGGAGCATCGGCGGATCCGGACTGGGCCATGCTCGTCTCGGTACCGAGATTCTCTGGTTGTGGGGGTCTGGGCATCGTTGGTTCTGTGATGGTATCTGGCATTTAACGGAACGGCTGACCATGTTTGATCAATGGCAGACGTCATTGAGGATGTAGCATCGAACGAATGCGTCGTCGTTTTCTGGTGTCGGTTGCTGCCGTCGATCTGACCACCCTTGCCCTCGGAACAATGGTGGCAAGCCTCCTCGTCTTTGGTCACCTCGTCCCCTGGGTTGGTGCCGGTGTGCGTATCGTCCCCCTCCTCATCGTGCTACTTGGCGGGGCTCTGACCATGAGTGTGGTGACTGTGCGGGCCTCGGGTCACGGCGTGCCCCGTCCCACCTTCGGTCGTCTGCTCCTCATCGTGGTGGGGACGTTCATGATCTTCGCCCTGGCGTTGGTGATCCTGCGGGAGGAGAACCTCTACTTCTCACGTGCCCATCTGGGGATCACCTTCATCGTCTGGATCGTCCTCTCGGGTCTCCATCGGCTGCTGAGACAGAGACGGCCATGGACGGAGAATCTTGCGGTGATCTCGTCCGAGAAGATCCTCGCTGACGATCTCGCCGAATCCGACCATGTCGAGGTGGTGCGGGTGGTCGATCCGGCGGAGGAGGGGGACATCGCCCCCCTTCCCAGAGGGACGACCATCGCCTACGACATGCGGTCGGTCGTATCTCGAAAGGTCGCCCAATTCGTGACGTCATCGGACATTGCGGGGTACACGGTCAGGCCATTGACGGCGGTCTACGAGGAGCACCTGGGTCGTATCCCCGTGTTGCATCTGTCGGAGGGCTGGGAGATAGCAAACCCCGTGGCAAGACACGAGGTGTGGTTGCCGCCGAAGAGATTCATAGAGACTCTCATGGTCGTCGTGACAGCCCCATTGTGGCTACTGGTGGGGGCAGTGGCCTGTCTGCTGGTTCTCGTGTCGGACGGTCGCCCCGTGTTCTTCAACCAGGAGCGGGTAGGGAAAGAGGGGCGGGTCTTCACCATGACCAAGCTCCGAACGATGCGGAGGGATGCGGAAGTAGATGGTGCGCGGTTTGCCGTCAGTCGAGACGATCGTCTTATCCGATTCGGCACCTTTCTCAGGCGCAGCCGAATCGACGAGATACCTCAGCTGGTGCACGTCGTAACCGGGGAGATGAGTCTGGTGGGTCCCAGGGCCGAGCAGGTGCCATTTGTCAAGAAGTTCTCCGATACCATCCCCTTCTACGATTTGAGACACCTCATCAGACCCGGGATAACAGGCTGGTCCCAGGTGATGTTTGGGTACGCCGACGGTGAGGTCGACACTATGGAAAAACTCACTTACGACCTCTACTACCTGAAGCACATGTCCCCGGTCCTCGATCTGCGGATACTCTGGCTCAGCATCTGGACGGTGCTAACGGGTTCCGGAGCGCGATGAACTCTGCGCAAACCGGGAAGCGCACTGGGACCACCATGCTGCTCGTCGGCGCCATTGTGGGAGCGCTCGCAGCATACGGTTTCCAGCTCGTGGGAGGCCGTGTCCTCGGCGAGGTTGGCTTTGCTCCGGTTGCCCAGTTGTGGACGGTCTTCTTCTTCGTTGCGACGGTGGTTCTCGTCCCATTGGAACAGTTCGTGACCCGGGAGGTGTCCCGGTCACGAAGCGTCCTCGGAACCGATCGTGTTGTGGTGATGCGAGTGTCCGCTCTGGGTGTGATCCTGGGCGTGGTGGTCGTCCTCTTCGGACTGGATCAACTCTTCGGCGGCAACCCCATCTACATCCTGCAGATGGCGGTTCTGATGGCCGGCTACTCCACGCTTTATCTGGGCAAGGGCATAATTGCGGGCTCCAGGAGATTCTCCACTCTGGGATGGGTGCTGATAGCCGAATCGGTGGTGCGTCTTCTCCTCGCCGTGGTCGTTCTCTGGTTGGCGCCTTCTCCGGTCAACCTGGGATGGACGATGGTGGCTGCTCCGTGGGTGATCCTGTTAAACCGGTTCTGGCGGTTCGACCGGGGCCAAAGTGACCTACCGGCGCCATCCCTCTTCTTTGTGGGTCAGATTCCCGGTGCGGCCGCGTCGCAACTTCTCATCGGTGCCGCCCCGGCGATTGTTGCGTTCCTGGGAGCGGACGAGGCGACACAGAGCTCGGTGTTCCAAACCTTCACTCTCTACCGGGCACCCCTCACGCTGACGTACTCTCTCCAAGGAAGGGTTCTGCCCGGTCTGGTGGACGGCTCATCGCGATTGCGACGTCGCATCATCACCTGGGTGGCCGCCGTGGGATCCATAACGGTGGTGGTTGGTGGGGTGGTGGGGTGGCTGATCGGTCCCGAGGTGGTGGGTTTCATGTTTGGCGAGGGCTATGCCCCGAAACGTCTCGTAGCCGCCCTGGGTGCGACTGGGATGATGGCGCTCGCCACGGCTCAGATCATGTCCCAGGCTCTGGTAGCCCAGGCTCAGACCCGTCGTCTTGCCGCGGTGTGGATCTCCGGTGTCGTGGTGGCTGCTGTGACCCTGCTGTCGGTTTCTGGCGAACCCGACGTACGGGTCGCATGGGGGTTCGTGGCCGGTGCAATCACCGCTCTGTTGGCGATGAGCGTCTCTGCCTTCTTGGTTCCGTGGAATGGTGGCGGTGGGTTGGGGCCGGAGGTAGCCGATCCGGAACACACAGAACCTGCCGTCTGACGGCAACCACACCGAGGGAGAGCATCACCGGAAGACGCCAGGGACGGGCGATCGGCTTTCCTTGACGTCCCGCCTCGATCGCCCGGAGCAGTTCGGTGGTGCCCTGCACCCCAATGGCGGCCACCCACCTGATCCTCTCTTGGTCGGGCGATGTTCCAAGGTCCGGGATGGGAAACGACCACGTCCGCATCACCGGCCTGGTGGCAACGGTTCTGCGAGTGGTCGCAGCATCCGGGTTTGATGCGTCGTGCGCTGCGACGGAGGGAGGACGTGCATCTGAGGTCCCGGATACTGCAACCATACCCAAATAGATACCAAACCACGTTACCCAACGTCAATGGTTGGGTAGAGGAACTTTTCGCGGCTTTCCCCGAGCTGACTTCAGTCGCGTAGAGATTGGGTCGCGGAGGTAAACACACCTCTTTGGCCCGGGTGAAACCGTGCTCGCTAGGGTATCGAGCCTCTTCCACGAACTGGCCACCACCCGTACCAAGGCCGGTGGTACCCACCCAAGCCTGAGCTCCGAGATCACGACCACTGTCGATCACAAGGCAACGGGAGACCTCAGATTGCGAGCACACCGAACCCGTTGGGGATCGCAACACGACAGACAGAAACCGGGTCGCGGAGTTGAGGTCGGACGGCCCCGACTACGCGAGCCGCGAATGTAGAGGCAGCCGTTGGGGGTCTGGGGGACGGAGTTCCCCAGAAATAGCAGTCAGTCGTCCCGGGTGGGGGGGCCGCCGTTGTCGCCGTTGTCCCCGTTGTTCCCGTTGTCTCCGTTGTCTCCGTTATCTCCGTTATCCCCGTTGCCGTTGTCTCCGTCGTCTCCGTCGTCATTGCCCGGTCCGACGCCGATATCGAGGACCACCCGGTCACCCTCGTTGACGGCGGCGCCGGCGCTGGGCGTCTGCGCCAATACGATGCCCACCTGGTTGGGTTCGTCGACTGGG